>CAZWUL010000028.1:0-13029 GCA_964636625.1 uncultured Atribacterota bacterium
CTTAATCGAAACCCAATAGCAGTGGCCTCCGCCAGGATCAAACGGATTTGTTTGATGGCGGATTGCCTTGTTATATATTTTGGGAAATAATTCTATTTGGAAAAGTAAGGAGTATCTAGTAGCAACTAAATATCACCACATCTACCATACCAACATCAAACCTAAACATTTTGCTTTCGCAAGGGTTTAGGCCCTCATCTATTTAGCCACTATTGGATTGCAGCCTTCATAGAGTGATGTTCTCACACTCCGGCCCACGCCTTAAAATAGTGGCACATACTATACACAGGTGTTGTACTTTTACAAAGTTTTTAGAAATTGCTGCACAATAGTCTCCCGAGCACAGGTATCAAAAGATACAGACTAACATTACTTTGATATAATATTTATAAGTTTGTTTTTGATCAGATTTTTTTAAATCTTGGATAATTACAACAAAAATTTCAGATTATAACCGTGTAATAATTAAATAAGAAGTACTCATCTGATTAATAGCAAGTAAGCCACTGCGAACCCTTTTAATCATCTATTTAAATCTTTCGTTTTACAATTGAATCACAAATTATTTTTATACTAGTAATAGATTTTAAATCGGTGATAAACTATGAAGTTTGGTATTGAATTTGTCCCAAATGAACCTATAGACAAGATTGTAAAGCTTGTTAAATTAGCAGAAGATGTCGGTTTTGAATACGCATGGATCACCGACCACTACAACAACAAGAACGTATACGAAACCCTGGCATTAATTGCCGCCGGAACTGAAACCATTAAAATGGGTCCTGGTGTAACCAACCCATATGTGCGAAGCCCAGCCATAACTGCTTCCGCAATCACGACCCTAGATGAACTCTCAAACGGAAGAGCAACTCTCGGTATCGGTCCTGGTGACAAAGCAACCTTCGATTCCCTTGGAATTCCATGGACAAAACCAGTAAGTGCCATTAAAGACGCCATTGCCATGATGACCATCTTAATGTCTGGTGGAAAAACTGAAACCGGCGCACAACTAGGTGGTACTAAAGCTGTCCAGGAAAAAATCCCAATATACATGGGAGCTCAAGGACCAATGATGCTAAAAACCGCCGGAGGATTCTCAGACGGTGCACTAATCAACGCATCAATCCCCCTAGACTTCGAAGCAGCGGTACCTCTAATTAAAGAAGGAGCAGCAGCAGAAGGTAAATCCATCTCTGACGTGGATGTTGCAGCATACACTTGCTGTTCCATAGATGATGACGCTGGTAAAGCATTAGGCGCAGCTAAAATCGTTGTTGCCTTCATCGCAGCCGGATCCCCACCACCAGTATTCGAAAGACACGGACTAGCACCTGACACAGGAGCTAAATTCGGTGAATTCCTAGGTAAAGGTGACTTCGGTGGAGCAATTGGAGCTGTAACCGACGAATTAATGGACGCATTCTCTGTTGTAGGAACCCCAGCCGACTTTGTACCAAAAATCGAAGCTCTCGGTGAAATGGGTGTAACTCAGTACGTAGCTGGTTCCCCAATCGGTCCTGACAAAGAAAAATCCATCAAATTATTAGGAGAAGTTATAGACAGCTTCTAATAACTTTTCTTTATTTTTCTTTTTTTCGAATATTAAATGATGAAAATTCTAATTCTAAAACTAATATCAATTAAAGACTAAAATTGTAATTAATTATAATATTTAGTAAAAGATGTTCAATAAACCTTATTTCTGATTTGGTGTTTTTTACATAGCCTAATTACCTTCTGATGCAGTTCCTGCTGATATATCCTTGAAGGTGCAAAGGAATCACCGAATAAATCACGGGTCTTAGTAACCAGTTCCGGGAAATGTTCCTCCAGAACATGGTAATAACGGGTCTTGCAGTCCTGAGGCCCATCACCAAATAGTGTCAAACCACTGGCCAGGATAAAATCAGCACCATAATCTTTAACCTTTTTTATCATATCTTCCAGATGTTCTTCACCATCTGATAGAAATGGTAATAGAGGCATGAAAATGGCCCCCACAACCAGACCTGCATTTTTGCATTGTCTCATTGTTTCCAATCTCTCCTGGGGAGAAGGAGCTCCAGGTTCAAATATACGTGCTAGATCTTCATGGGTGGTGGAGAATGAAAAAGAAGTTACAATCCCTTTATCCATTTTTCCCACCAGTTCAGAGGGTATAACTGCCTTTTCACCAATTTTTTTCAGGATATCCAGGTCCCTTAAAATCAGGGGAGAACGAGTTACCATGTGTACTGGGAAATGAAATCTTAGAATAATCATTAAAAGTTCCAGGGTGATCTTGAGATCCCTTTCCACCGGCAGGTAGGGATCGGTAGCTGAACCAAATGCTATGAACTCATACTCCCTTTTCCGGGCCCTGTTTTTAAGCTGTTTAACCAGGACCTGGGGTGCGTTTATCTTAGCAGCCAGACCAGGAACCTGGTGTTCACCGTACTTGCTGCCCCGGGTGTAGCAGTAGACACAGTTAAAAGAACACCCTGAATAGGGGTTTAAAGAATAACCGGATAGGAACCAGTCATCCACATGTTTCTGTTTGTTTAAAACCGATTTGACTTCTATCTCCCTGACCAGTTCCCTCACCCCTTTAAAAAAACATCATTTTTTGGGATGGATGTATTCCAAATTTCTTGCATGATCTTGCTAAATAATTTCTGCAATAATCTTGCTAATAAAATAAATATATTAATTGAATTCTATAACTTTAACCATATGAACGATCAGCAACCCCTTAACAACCTGCTCCCCGACATACGGAAAAAAGCCCTGAAACGGGTTAAAAAAAGGTCTCCGCACGAATCGGCTGCCAGCTGGTCAGGAGATGACCTATTATATTCTGGGCCGGGCAGGAGTATATTCATAGTTCTACCCACACCAGGATGTGCCTGGGCCCTGGCAGGCTCTGGTGGGTGCAGCATGTGCAGTTACATTGCAGATTCACCCCTGGAAGAGGTTTCTTCAGAAGAACTGGTGGAAATTTTTAAAGGTGAGTTCCAGAGGCATATCCAAAACCAGGAAATCACCGGCCCCACTGCCATTAAGATCTTTGTATCCGGCAGCTTCCTCAATGAAGAAGAAATACCTAAAGAAGCCCGTAGGGAGATATTCGGGATCATCAATGAATATGATGATGTGGAAGAAGTTGTAGTTGAGTCCAGACCAGAATACGTTTCTGAAGAAGTGTTAAGGGATTGTTGCCAGCTGATTCCAGATAAAATATTCGAAGTGGCCATGGGATTAGAAAGTGCCAATGATGATATCCGCCTGCAAAGAATAAACAAAGGATTCACCCTGGAAGATTTCCAGAAGTCCATGGATATTATCAACAAGCTTAAATCTGATTTTAAAGTGCAGGGTAAGGTTTACTTACTGGTCAAACCAGTGTTAACCTCAGAAGGTGAGGCTATTGAAGATGGTGTGAAATCAGCCCAGTACGCAGCAGAAATTGGAGTGGGCAGAGTGGCTTTCTGTCCTTCCACCATCCATAAGGGGACTTTGATGGAACTTTTATGGCGTCGTGGCTCCTACCAGCCCCCATGGATATGGAGTACCCTGGAGATAATAAGACGGGTTCGTGAATCAGTTAACATCCCGGTGATCATGGACACTGCTGGATTCGGAACGCGCAGGGGTCCTTATAATTGTAAAAAATGTAACTCCAAGTTAAAAGATTTGATCATAAAAACCAACATCAACCAGACCATTCCCGAAGAAGTTGAGTGTGACTGTAAGAATAAATGGGTGGCTGATGTTGAATTTTCCGATGTAACCCGGTCTACCACCAATCTTATAAAAAACCGTTAAATGGCTAAAAGAATAGTGAGAGTGATTTAATGCCCAAATGTAGTGAATGCAAATTTTATGAACCTTTAGATGATGGAGAAAAGGGAAACTGCTTCGGAAATGAAGTACCTGGAGATATGGATGTGGATAATTGTCCAGTTAAGGCTTTCCGCCCCAAGTGAGTTGTTCAATAATCCTCGGAATATTTTTTTTCTTTTTAAATCTGGTTTACACTGGCCCCATAATTAATCATTATCATCAATAGCAAAATAAAAAGAAGAAAGTAAAAGGAAATTCATGATTTCCCTTTATTTTTAGGGATGAATTTCCTAAAAACACCTAACTCAGATTTATATTCAGATGGTTGGAGTTTAATGTGCGTATGGATCCGTTGGAATCTGTGCAGGTAACTGCAAATCCTCCAATGTATAATGGATTGGATACCGTTGCATTATCTCCGAAATCCGCTTGAACCTCTTTATCGGTTGGTATGTACACCTGGTAAGTGAAGGTTTGAGTTTGACCCGGATTTAGGGCACCTAAATTCCGGATAAAATCCTGACCCGATGCCTTAACATCCGCTACCGCCGATGAACCGTGGTTGGTGACACTGCCATTAATTGTTATTGATGTTCCTTTTTTAGCAGTGGAAGGACCGGTCTGTGTTGCTTTTACATCAAAAGCTTTAACTGTAGATGTGTTTGATGTGTTTGTTGTGTTGGAAGTGTTAGTCTGGTTATTATTTTGATTTGTGCATCCTGAAACAAAAACTACTGCCATTAAAAGTCCTACAATTGCTATTATTCCTATTTTACTTTTCATATGACACCCACTTAATTGTTAATTACAGAGATAACGATTTTTAGAGTTCTCCCCTCCCCATAATTTCACCTGTAATTACAATGAATTATATGGTATCACAATAAAAAGAATCTTTCTATGATATTTTCCTAATTATAACAAATATCATTTTTTCTTTCTTTCACAGCTAAAACATAATTTGGTTTTACGGTTAGTTTTGAAAATCTTTCCGCATTTTACACATGTAACCTGATTGATCAGTGGTTTCTTTCTAATATAATGTTTGACCATTTTAAGAGGGGCAGTAGAAATATCAGCTTGGATTCCTGCTTTTGCCTTTCTATCTAAAGCTTCTTCCTCATATTTCCTTTTAAGAGATTCTTCTTTATCATTTGTCATGAGAAAACCCCTAATATTTTTATTTACCCAATCTTTTCCCCACATTAATCTTTATTTATTAATTTTATAGGGAAATAATGATGTATTAAATTTATTTAAATCTCTGGCTCCATCTAACAATTTCAGGAAACTATTTATACCAATTAAGATAAAATGACTGACATCAGTCAAATATAAATTAGTTTCATCGTATTACTAAAAAGTGGGAGAATTGAAATGAAGATATTACTACCAGTTATGGGTGTGCGCGGGGATGTACAGGTTTTTTTTGCACTGGCAAAGGCACTGAAAGATGAGGGGTATGAAGTAACTGTTGCTTTAAATAGTAAATTCCAAAAATTAGGTGAATCATATGGTATTGATTGTTATTCACTTGAAGGCAACCCTGAAGATGGAGTAAATGAATTAAAAGAGATAATGAAGGCAAAAAACACTATGGAAGCAGCAAAACTTGGAACTAACTATTTTCTCAAGGGGGTTAGGGAGCAAACAAATACCTTACAGAAACTCTGCCCGCTTTATGATTTGATAATCGGATACGGGAGTTTCGGTTTAGCTGAAGCCGATATGGCTAATAAACCCTTTATCAGCGTGGTTATAGATCCAACCATGGCCGAGAAAAAATTCACCAAAAATATGAAACTAAATATGGGATTAATCCTGGAAAAATTAGCTTTATATTTCTTAATGGGAAGAAAATATGAACAATTTAGGAAAGAAATTGTTGCTTCCCCCTCCAGTAAATCAAACAATCCTCAATTGATACTTTTACCCATGAGCCAGCATGTAGTTAAACCTGAAGATAACTGGACATCCAGGAATGTAATTTCTGGTTACTGGTATTTACCAGCTCCATCAAGTTATTCTCCACCGGAAGATCTTCAAGAGTTTATAGAAAATGAAGAACCCCCAATATTCATAAGCTTCGGATCTGCAGGTTGGAGTGAAGAAGATAATAGTTCACTTTTGAAGATTCTCTTTGAAGGAGTCCAGCTAGCCGGTTCCCGGGCAATTATCTTAAATACAGAAAAGTATGACAGTGAAATTCCGGATCATATATATCTGATTAAGGAGATTCCCTTTGATTGGTTGTTTGGTTATTGTTCCTGTGTTGTTCATCACTGCGGTCTGGGCACGACTGCTGAAGTTTTAAAAGCGGGTTTACCTTCTATTCCAGTGCCATATATGATTGACCAATTTGCTTGGGCTGAACGCATTCATTCTCTCGGTGTTGCAACGCACCCCATACCTAGAAAGGAGTTTACCCCTGAAAAACTGTCTAAGGCCATTACTGAATCTCTGAATAATCAGGTAATTAGGGAAAATGCTGATAAAATAGGTCTTAAAATACGTGAAGAAGATGGTTTAAAGAGTGCAGTAAGGGCAATCAAATCATTGCTAAATAAACTGGATAATAATCGTATTATTGGATAATAATCGTATTATTGGATAATAATCGTATAAATTAAAGGAGGAATGATTCCATTCGTGTTACTAAAAGTCCAGCAGAAAGACGCCAGGAACTTATGGATATAGCTGAACAATTATTTCTGGAGAAAGGCTATGATGATACCCTAGTCTCCGACATTGTTCACCAGGCCTGTGTTGCCCAGGGCACTTTTTACTACTATTTTAAGTCTAAAGAAGCAGTTTTGGATGAAATAACTGATAAATATATCCGGATTATAGTTGAAAGTATGGAACAGATTTCTAAGGATGAGAATCTAAACGCTGTGGATAAACTGGTGAAGATTTTCAAGTTTTCAGTGTCCTTCAGGGAGGATACAATGAGTATAATGCAAGAAGTAAATGATGAAAAGAACCTTCACCTGCAGCGTAAATTTGAAGAAAGGATTCCTCTGGAAACAGTGGGCCCATTAGCCCACATATTTAAGGAGGGTGTTGATGAAGGGATTTTCAACACCCCCTACCCGGACTATGCTGCTAAAGCTTTTAATGGAATTTCAGCCATGGTTTTACAGGGGCTGGATAATGCTAGCCATGACCCAGATGAAATTAAAAGGAGATTTATGGTGATCTTCGATTTTATAGAAAGAATTTTAGGTACAGAAAGTGGTGTTATTAGTAATGCATTCAGGGAAGGTGCGTAAATAAAACAAACATCCAAAAGAAGTTCTTAAAAAAATCCCTTAAAGTTTACAGGACCATTAAAGCTTAGCGATGGCTAGGCAACCTAATGTAATTTGTACCGAAATCTTTAAAACGTGCCAATTTATTCAATAATAAGTTTTTCAAGTTCATAAACAAATTGTTTAGCTCTTTCTAGTGAGGTTCCTGCTTTGGAGGCTTTTACCTCATACCATAAAACATATTGGGAATCATTTTCTCTTTTTATGTTCTAGATCGTAAAGTTCTATTATATCATCAGTTAAATCATCTATTTCATCAAATTCAGTTCTAGCTTCATCAAGATCCTCAAGAATCTGTTTCTTTAATTTATTTATCACTAAAACAATTAGTACATCGCCAGTTACGCGATGCGAAACCTCACCACTTACTTTAAAACCAATTGAGATTAAAACAGCTTTTGCCATATAATACATGGAATAGTAAGTGAGAAACAATAACCCACAATGGTGAAAAATTTTTTTTACTAGAAAATCAGCTGCACTTAAACTTTCTAAAGCATTATCGTGCAAGGCATCCATTAGATTCTCCTCAGGGGCTGCTTTTCTAATTAGTTCTTCATTAAAATCTTTTTTAAAATTCGATTCCGCTATTTTTATTCGTTATGAGCCCAATATGCTCTAAAATCCCATAATAATCTTCTATCACAATCAATATGATGTTTATATCCAATAATTCCGAAACTACACTAAACTCATTGGTTTTAGCCATATTCATAAACTGATCGAAAGATAATATCGTAGGGTGAATATTTAAAGGTAACAAATTTATTGTCCTTTCAAATTCATTCTAACGATTTATTTCAGAGATTATCATCAAGTCTATATCAGAATGTTTGGATGCTGTTCCTTTAGCGTAAGATCCGAAAATTAAAGCAATAAATGGAAAATTTAGGTTATATAATTTTTGATTTAAAATTTTTAGATCATTATTTTTTCAAGGAGGTCTTTGGTATGCTCATACTCTGCTTGGAATATAAGTGGGTGGACTTTTTTATTTAGAGAACAGTTATAAGAAGAAACAATTTTTTCAAGAGTTACTAGATCATCTAGCTCTAATTTCTTAATAATTCTATAAACATTAGGATAGGGTATTTTTACTCGGTTGTCTATTTGACGAATGCTACTCACCTGGCCTAATGTTACCAAATCTTTAACTATTTCGATCTTATTGTCTTTCATGAGAAAATCCTGTTATAGTAAATATGATATAATACTGGAGAATAAAAAAACGTATTTTAAGTTATATCACGCCGTCCGTATCCTACTATACCAATGGATATCAGAAATACCGCGACTAACACTACCAATACTAGCGACCATCCTACTGTATCCCGTAACAACATGTTGGGTACGTGGGTAAATGGAGAAATATCCAGTACCCACTGATTTACATCTAGGAAATCTACAAGTAAATTAATTATCAAAAACAATCCCATGGCTAACCATGTTAAAGAGGTTAATCGAGGCACCAAACCAAATAGTGCCACCGCTATTCCCACCATCACCCAGATTGCAGGAGTGTAAACTAGGGCTGCGCTTACAAAACGAAGAATATCCTGTTCCACTCCTGAGATTAAACCATAACTAAGACTGTAACTTAAAGTAAATGCTATCAGCACCAATACCGGGCCAACTAATGCAAAAAACATGTTACTGAAGACCCATCGGGTCCTGCTGACTGAGTTTGTGATCAAAAATTCAGAATGCTTTTTTACTTCCTCAGAACGTAATTTTAATGCTGCTAAAATTCCATAAATGGCAAATACCTGGCCTAATAATAACAGCATCATGGTTATATAACTATCCAGCGGATCTGCAGCGCCACCTAGCTGAGTGAGAATATTCATGAACTGAGGATTGTCAATAAATAAATTGGTTACTGTCTGAGCATTATATCCCAAAAGAACCCCCATAAAGGCGAATATTATTATCCAGAAGAAAAGCATTCCCCTTTGAAGTCTCCATGCCAGGCCCAGAGAATTTGTGAGAGTTGATGGCGCCCTTGCAGGACCCTCTCTTTGCGGTAGAATTCCGGCCCCCATATCCCGCTGGGAAGAAAGATAATATGCCAAAAAAAGTAGGCCCAATATAAAAATAGTAAATAAACCAAAAATCCACCATTCTTCACCAGCAAAAGCACCGATATGATGAACCCACCCTATGGGTGAAAACCAGGATAGCCAAACTATTTGGCCATCATCCCATCCAACCATACGGATCAACAAAAAAGCTATTAAAACAGTTATAGTGATGTAACGGGCGTCACTGGAACTTTCAGTTAACTGCACTGCAACACCAGTGATAGCTGCCAAAAGACAGCCAAAAAGTGCCATAGCCAAGCCAGTAGCCACTGAACCTTCCCAGGGGAGTCCGAGACCTATGAAAGAAATGACAATTATTGTTCCCAAGAGAATGTTAGCTCCGCAAGTGGTTATTAATGCCGAAGTTAGAAGAGCCTGTCTGCCAACAGCAGTAGAATTAAGAAGTTCTAGACGACCTTTTCTTTCTTCACTGCGGGTGTGGCGGATCATGAGAAAAATACTCATCAGAGCCACGAGAATTGGGCCGATGACAGCACTACGCCATGCTACCAACCCTCCAACTGAAGAGTCCAGTATAGAGCCCAAAAATGCAACAGAAGCCGGGTTACTTCTAATCTGTAAAACCAGACCCTCCCTTAAAACAGCTTCAGAATAGGTATAAACAAAAATGGCTGCAATACTAATAAATACTAAAGCCAGGAATAAGATAAGAACCGGTAAAATTATGCGGTCACGGCGTAATATTAAACTGATTAACGACATCGTGCCTGAATAATCATCCTTTTTTATAGGGCTATTCATATCCACATAATCATCCCCTGATGGTTTCTTTATTTTCGGTGTATTCCAAACCATAATAACTTATAAAAAGCTCCTCAAGAGTAGGGGGAACGCTTATAAGAGATTGCACGCCAAATTGTGTTAGATATTTAAGCATGGAATCAATTTTTTCCGCATCCACACTGAATTGGGTATGATTGCCTTTCTGGATAAGATTATGCACCTCTTTCATGTCTTCTAGGCCGGTGATAGGTTTATGAGTGTCTACGGTGATATTAGTACGTGTGAGGTGTCGTAATTCATCAAATGTCCCGTTTTCAATAATCTGTCCCTCACGAATAATGCAAATTCGATCACAAAGGGCTTCCACCTCAGACAGGATATGGCTGGACAATAAAACTGTTTTACCCTCCTTTTTAAGCTCGTTAACACTCTCCCTGAAGACCATTTCCATGAGAGGATCCAGACCGCTGGTTGGTTCATCGAAAATATACAATTCAACATCTGAGACTAATGCAGCTATAAGGGCCACTTTTTGACGGTTCCCGGTAGAATAAGCACCACATTTCTTTCTAGGATCTAGTTTAAAACGTTCCAAGAGTTTGTCCCTACGTTCACCTTCAAAACCTCCTCGCAACTTACCTAACATGTCAATTACTTCACCACCGGTGAGTCCTGGCCAGAGATTCACTTCCCCGGGCACATATGCCAGTCTACGATGAAGTCTGACAGCATCATGCCAGGGATCTCCCCCGAGAAGGCGGATAGTTCCTGAGTTCTTGCGAAGCATTCCCAATAATATGCGTAGGGTAGTTGTCTTCCCAGCACCATTAGGGCCGATAAAACCAAACACTTCCCCCTGTTTAACGTTAAGATCCACTTCATTAAGTGCTAAAAAATTGCCATAGTACTTGGTTAGTTTTTCTATATCAATTACAGACATCAACAAACATCCCCCTCTAAATTGGAACATGATGAGTTATAATCTCTATTCTCATCATCACATTAGCCATTTTCTCCGTACATATACGGAAATGGATGAAATTATAATAACAAGACTCTATAATTATATTAATATGCAAGAATTAACCTGCAAAATCTTCTGGAACCCAATCTTTTCCAAATGGAATAGGGCAAATTTGAAAAATATCAAGCAGATTGAGATATTAGAAGTTCTAAAGGAAAACCGGGATAAAGGACAGAATGTGGGTATATGTAAAATAATTATGGAAGAAGATCAGCCACTTAGCCACATCAAATTCTCAAAATATTATGAAATACTGGAAATAATTGAGAAAAATAATTGTGAATATACTTGTATGGTTCGAGTATCCACACCACCATACTTTTTAAAGTTTTTAGAATTGATGGACTTAGATATCATATGGCAGGGCCCCATAATCATGAACAAAGACTACATGTCCTTTAAATGCATAGGGTCTGCTTCAAGTCTGGATAAAGTTATTAAACTGTTTAAACTGATGGGCACCATAACCCAAATTTCATATAATGATGCGGTGTATAACCAAAAAAACAACAGGATGTTATCCTCTTTAACTCAAAAAGAACTAGTAGTTCTACAAATAGCCATGGAAAGTGGATATTATGAATATCCACGTAAAATAAATGGAACAGAACTGGCTCGTAAAATTAAATCCAGTAAATCCACGGTGATAGAACATCTGCGAAAGGCTGAAAATAAAGTTATGATATCTGCTTTAAAACGGGATTGAAGCCAATATACTTTTGTTATGATTATTTCATTGATCACAAATTCATGACCATATGATTTCTATGGAGCTGAAAATTAGATGATAAATTGGAAATATATTATTATAGGGGCAGCTTTGGTCGTAGTACTTGCACTATTCTTAGGAATGTTTGAATATGGTGGTATTATAGGTATTTTTATTCCTGGAGTAATTGTAGGGTATCTTGTAAACAATGGATATAAAAATGGAGCTAAAAATGGAATTATTGCCGGATTGATTGGTGGATTTATACTGGGAATTGTGCAAATTTCATTTGATAGTTTTCTATCACCACTTTTTAACCAAGGATTATGGGTCATTTTATTGTTTGCATTTACTGCTGCGTTTGTTTCAGCAATTTTAGATACGGTAGGTGGAATTATTGGAGCCTTAATAAGGGATAAAATATAACATAATTATATCATTTAATTCTAACAAAAAAATATACTTACATTTGTTTTCAAAACAATCTAACTATTTAAATGTAAAATAAAGCTGTTAAAATTACTTAAAACTTTAGGATGTGAATTTTCTGATAGGAATAAGCGCTGATTTTGATCCAGTTCACAAGGGACATGCTTCCCTTATTGGGAAGGCCAGGGAAATAGCTGATGAAAAAGGAGACGAGGTGGTAATCTACCTTAACAAAGGTTACAGTGCCAACCACGCCCCATTTTTTGTCAGTTTCGAGGGAAGGAGTAAGATGGCCTTAGAGGCAGGGGCTGACCGGATAGTGCCAATTGAAGGCTTGCACCACCGGCTGACCATGTCCTACACCGTCCCCATAAGGATAGCCATGATGATCCAGGATGGAGTCACTGACTATGTGGATGCTGCAGAAGTTAACCCATCCCAGATAAAGAAATACGCTGCCAGATTCATTCGAAGAGGAATATTCAGCGGTATCCCCCGTAATCTGCCGAATAGGAATGTTATCAGGTGGTATGCGGTGAATGAATTTCTGTATCAGCGTTTCAATCTTAAAATGAAGTTTCATTTCATACCGGAAGGTAAGGTAAATGGGGAAAAGATTTCAGGAAGGCAAATACGCAGTGAAATCCTTGAAAACAATCTCCACATACCAGGAAGTGTGAAAAAATTACTCCCCAAATCCACGGTGCGTATACTGGAAGAAGAGATTGAGAAGGGTACTGTTCCTGAAACCCGGGATATGGATGTCCTCCTGAAACGTTTGAACACCACGTCCCGACATAACCTTCTGAACATTGCCCACTTGAACGCCGGTGCTGTGGAGCATATTATTCAGGGGAGATGGTACCAGGCAGAGAATCAGGTGTGGGCATCCCTGCGCCAGGCAAATTA
>CAZWUL010000029.1:0-12136 GCA_964636625.1 uncultured Atribacterota bacterium
AGTTTAGAAGTCAACAAAGTATCACCTTATTTTACAAGCTTTTTAAAACAGATAATACCATTATAAAGAAAAATACTTTTAAAATAAATAGGTTATAAAAAAATTCATTCATTAAAATTAAAATTTTCAATTATAATCTGTATCATTCTATCAAGGGCAATGGCACGATGGCTTATATTATTTTTTACATTTTTGCCTAACTGAGCGAAAGTTTTACTATAACCATCAGGTATAAATATAGGGTCATAGCCAAAACCTTCAGTACCTTGCGGTACATTAGTTATCCATCCCTGGCATATACCTTTAGTTAAGAATATTTTTTCATCGGTTTTCTCAGGAATGACCATACTCATAACACAGACAAAACGAGCTTTTCTTTGTTCTTTATTAGTATTTTCAAGTGCATTGAGGACTTTTCTAATTCTTTGTCTGTCTGTTTTCCCCCATCTCGAGGAATAAACTCCGGGGCTTTTACCAAGGTAGTCTATTTCTAATCCTGAATCATCTGCTATTGCAGGTAAATTTGTCCATTTTGCAACTGTCACAGCCTTAATTTTTGCATTATCAGCAAAAGTATTTCCGGTTTCTGCAATTTCAGGAATTTCAGGGTAATCGTCTAAAGATTCCAGAATAACTGGGAATTCTTTTAATTTAAATTTGATTTCTTTTAATTTTCCACGGTTATGAGAGGCAATTACTATCTTTAGCATAATTCTCCGATTATTTCTTTTTCTTTTTCAATCACCTGCCCTATTCCATTTTTAGCTAATTCAATGAGTAGGTTTAGATTTCTCATAGAGAAAGGGCGGTGTTCAGCAGTTCCCTGTATTTCTACAACTTCCTCTCTATCAGTCATTATCACATTCATGTCAACCTGTGCCTGGCTGTCCTCTTTAAACTCCAAATCAAGAAGCATTTCACCATCAACGATACCCACACTAATTGCACCGAGAAAGCGTTTGACAGGTATTTTTTCGATTTTTTTTTCTGCTTTTAAGTAACGCAAAGCGTCAATCATTGCAATAAAGGAACCTATAATCGATGTAGTTCTTGTTCCTCCATCTGCTTGAATAACATCACAGTCAATCCATATCATTCTTGGACCGAGCATATCTAAATCAGTTACCGCTCTTAAGGAACGGCCGACCAATCTTTGTATTTCCTGTGCTCTGCCATTGATTCTGCCTTTGACGGAATCCCGTATGTTACGTACCTGGTTAGCCCTGGGTATCATAGAATATTCGGCAGTAATCCAACCCTGCTGAGTCCCCCTTAAAAAAAGAGGCACTTTATCGTCTACACTTGCTGTACATATAACCTTGGTATCACCCATTTCAATTAATACTGAACCCTCTGAATATTTTACATAATTACGGGTTACCCTAAAAGGCCTGATTTCGTCAAATCTACGATTAAAAGTTCTTAGCATTATTCCTCTCGTTCCCTGCCATATAAGACAATTAAAATAATCGTTCTACTTAAATTTCATATATATAAATCATTTTTGTTTAAATCCAAAAATCTATATTTTTGAATTAGCAAGTTGAATAAATCTCTTTTGTTTTTATTATTTTTTTCTGTCAAGTATAAAATCAGCCAATTCATAAAAAAGGTTGGCCTTCTTTCCAAAAATGGAAAGACTATCTTTGGCCTCATTACAGTACTGTTGAGCTGCTTTTTTAGATTTTTCTATTCCAAATATCTCAGGATAAGTTGGTTTATCATCAATCTTATTATCTTCCTGTAAATCAAGAAGATCATCGGTAATTTGAAAAGCCAGACCAATCTTTTCACCATATTTTTCCAGAGCTATTATTTGCTCCTGGCTGGCATCAAGTAATAAAGCTCCTGTTTTCAAAGCTGCACATATTAAGGCCGATGTCTTTCTGCTATAAATACTTTCTATAAAACTATCATTACCTTTCTCATTGTTCCAGCTTATATCGTCAACTTGCCCTCCTAACATTTTCTGAGTACCGAGCATTTGCAGGATATTTTTTATTGCTGAAACTACAGAATTATCGGTTATTCCGTCTATTTGTGCATTGCGGCAAATAAAATCCATACCCAAAACCAGAAGGGCATCACCAGTAAGAACTGCCATTGCCTCACCAAATACCTTGTGACTGGTTAATTTTCCGCGTCTAAAATCATCATTATCCATACAGGGCAAATCATCATGCACCAGGGAAAAGTTATGGATTATTTCAATCCCAGCTGCAGCTGGTAATATTTTTTTATAATCTTCGCCTAATAACTCTGCAACCATTATAGTAAGTATAGGCCGAATCCTTTTCCCCCCGTTCAAAACAGTATAGCGAATAGACTGATGTATTGTTGAAGGCTCCTTGTTTTCCGGGGGAAGCTCATCTTCTAAATAATTATCAATAATTTTTTTCTTTTCCTTTAAATAAGAAGTCAATTCCATGTCAAGATTTTTCATCCTCTTCTTTATTTTGCACCGAGAAAGGTTCAGCGCTGTACTTGTTATTACCTTCTCTGGTTAATTTCTCTACTTTTTGTTTGGACTCATTTAGTTTTTTCATGCATTTATCTGAAAATTCCATACCCTGCTCATATAATTTTAATGCCTCATCCAAACTTAACTCACCTTTTTCCAATTCTTCAACAATACTTTCTAACTTTTTTAAAGAATCTTCAAAAGATGAATCCTCATTTTTTTTCTTTTGAGTGTTCATTTATATCCCTCCTTTTTGTTACATTTGCTGATATTATGCCATCACTTACCATAATATCTAAGAGACTATCTTTTTTAACCTGTTTTATCTCTTTGACAATTTTTTTAGCGGGCATTTCAAAACAAATACTATAACCGCGATTTAAAATAGCCCTGGGGCTAAGAGCAATTATTTTTTCTCTATAATTATTTAATATATTTTCATTCATATTAATGATATATTTTATGTTTAATTTTAAACGATTGTTTAAATCATCTAAAGTCTGTATATGTTGTAATATTCTATTCCAGGGACTTTGATATTTTAAACTTTCAATAATATTAAAATGTTTTTGCATTTTTATCTCTAAAATATAGTTAATCATATTATTTAGCTTGTCTCTTAATAAACCAATATGGAGAGCTATACTTTTTTTATCTGGTATGGTCATTTCTGCTGCACCGGATGGGGTAGGTGCACGAAGATCTGCCACAAAATCTGAAATTGTAAAATCAGTTTCGTGTCCCACTGCAGAGACTACAGGTATTTGAGAATAATATATCTCTCTAGCAAGAATTTCCTCATTAAATGCCCACAATTCCTCAATTGAACCTCCCCCTCTGCCAATAATAATAAAATCAAGCTCTGGAAATTCTTTATTTAAAAACCTAATATTGCTGGCAATCTGGGATGCTGCCTCATTACCCTGTACCTGGGTAGGTACTACAATTATATGGATATTGGGTAACCTCCTTAAAGTAACAGAGATAATATCTCTTATAGCTGCACCTGTGGGTGAAGTAATCACTGCTATTTTTTTGGGAATTTTTGGTAAAGGCTTTTTTATTTCTTCTTTAAACAATCCTTCGGCTTTTAATTTTTCCTTTAAATCTTCAAAGGCTGCAAAGAGTGCCCCTTTTCCTGCTTCATCCATTTGAAATACATAAAACTGATACTCTCCTCTTCTTTCATAGATTCGAACCTCTCCTGTCGCCTTTACTTCCATACCATCACACGGATTAAAGCTCAATCCAAGATTGCTACCTCGAAACATAACACATTTTATCTGGCTCTTATCATCTTTTAACACAAAATACATGTGTCCAGATGAATGATATTTAAAATTACTTAATTCGCCGATTATTGTTATATTATGCAACAGGGGATCCGAGTTAAATAATTGCTGGATATGCTTGGTTATATTACTGACTGAATAGACTTTTTTATTTAATTGATTTGAAGACATATTAAACCTGAATTTGGTTGTTTTGTTCTATAATTAATATTATTGTTTATTGTTGATTATTTTTCTCGATTTTACCCAGTACACCATTAACAAAACCAAAAGAGCTTTCAGTGCTATATTTTTTTGCTAATTCTACTGCTTCATTGATTGATACACTCTTTGGTATACTATCAACAAATACTATTTCATAAATGGCGATACGTAAAATATTTCTATCGATATTCGCCATCCTCTCTAAAGACCAATGATTGGCATGTTTTTTTATTAAAGGGTCAATTTCTGTTAAGTGGCTAAGCACACCTCTAACTAATTGAATAGAAAATTCAATAATGGCATTATGATTGTCATGCTTCATAATTTCTTCAGTTTGAAATGTATAGCTGCTGGCTTCATCTGTATTACAGTGAACCAGGTCAACCTGGAAAAGAATTTTGAGTGCCATTTCTCTTGAAATTCTTCTATTTCCCATATATTCCTCATTTTATTTTCAAAGTGTTCTTCTAATACTATTGCAATAGATACTATAATTTCCCTAAAATATTTTTACGAACATCTCAGGAACAACTAATTTATCTTTTTTGTGATATTTATTTGGATAGGAAATACCATTAATATGCACATTAATAGTGTTTATATCAAGGCCGGTTATTTCTTTCAATTTTTCCTTAACCTGTGCCTGTATTTCCCATGTCAAATCAGGAATTCTTATACCATAATGTACAACCAAAAAAAGATTAATAATTATTGAGCCAGGCTTAATTTCAATCCTTATTTCCTGATTACCTACTTCATTATTAGTTTGAGAAGTTTTACTAATTTTTTTGCTGAACTCCTTTAATATGGTCCTTTTTGGCCCAACAACACCCTGAATATCTTTTAGCACCATATGAATTAATGCTTCCAGGGTCATTCTGGAAATATTTATATTTCCTTTTTCAGTTATTATTGTTGCTAATTCCATATGACTTCCTTTCTGGAGAGCATAGATATAATGCTTTCTATTATTTTTATTTTCTATTATTGAACTCTTTCTAGATATTTTTTATCCTTTGTGCTTACTTTTATAATATCTCCTTCTTTAATAAAAAGAGGAACTTGAACCACTGCCCCTGTTTCCAGTGTCGCAGGTTTCAAAGCGCCTGAAACTGTATTGCCTTTTGCACCAGGCACTGTATCCACTACTCTTAGTGGAATATTTGGCGGAGGTTCTACACCCATTACTTTACCTTTCCAAAAGGTAATCTGTATATCATTTCCCTCTTTTAATAAATCCGCATAATCTCCGATTTGTTCTTCATTAATTGGAATTTGTTCAAAATTATCCTTGTCCATAAAATAATAATTTTGCCCATCATTATAAATATATTGCATATCTTTTCGGTCAATAATTGCTTGTTCAAACTTCTCACCTGCCCGGAATGTTTTATCAAGTAATGCTCCGGTCTGAAAATTTTTTAATTTAGTCCTGACAAAAGCCCCGCCTTTCCCTGGCTTTACATGCTGAAATTCAACTATAGTATATAAATCATTATCAAGTTCAACACTTAATCCGTTTTTAAAATCACTTGTGGAAATCAAGTTCAATCCCCCTTCAATCTCTAAAACTAACTATCTGTTTTATTACAGAATTATATAACAATTTTTTAATTATATCACATATTTACTATAAATAGTTATCAGTTATCAGTTAAAACTAGTATTGAATATGTAGTATCGAGTACAAATAAAAAACCGTTATCAGTTAAAAAATCGTATATCGTATTTCGTATACCGTATAATGCTTTAATACAGTAATGAGTAAAAAGTAAAAAGTGATAAGTAATAAAGACGGTTGTTAGTTTAAAACAAAATAAAATATAAAAATTTTCCGATCTGTATATCAATCGATTTATCAATTAATTTTTATTTTGCGTCTTCGCTGTTTTCTACAATATTCACAGTATACGGTATACGCTATACCATATACTGTTTTGTCATTGCAAACCTGCCCTTAACTAATGTTAAGAGATAGGCGTGGCAATCTCATTCATTTATTTCCACAGTATTTAGGATATACATAATAAGATTACATAGAATATTGTAAATTTTCATTTAAACCCATAGCATTTTCTACATACTCCATACTCCATACTCCATACCATATTCTACATACTATATACTCGATATCAATACTATTATAAAAATACTAAAAACTAACGAGTATCAGTTTAGTATTTACTCATATGTTAATAAAGAATATTAACAAACGAACTTCTTACACAATTCTTTAACATCACACAGAACTTGATTTTTTACCTGCTCATTATCAATATTAACAAGCACCCTGTCTATTAATTCAGCAATATTTACCATTTCATCTTCTTTCATCCCACGGGTTGTCATTGCCGGAGTCCCAACTCGTATTCCACTGGTTACCATAGGCGGTTGGGTATCAAAAGGAACGGCATTTTTATTTACTGTAATACCTGATTCTTCCAGGGCATTTTCAGCCTGTTTGCCGGTAATGCCTTTATTTCTTAAATCAATCAGCATAAGGTGGTTATCAGTTCCATCAGATACCAACTGGTAATCCATTTCCATTAAGCGCCTGGCAAGAGCGACAGCATTTTTCTTAATTTGCTTCTGATAGGATATAAAATCTTTCTGCATAGCCTCTTTAAAACAAACTGCTTTGGCAGCTATTATATGCATCAAGGGACCACCCTGAATGCCAGGAAAAATACTTTTATCTACCTGTTTTGCCAATTCCTGCTGACATAGAATTAAACCACCCCTGGGTCCTCTTAGGGTCTTATGTGTAGTAGTGGTTACAAAATGACAGGATGGAATCGGGCTAACGTGCTCCCCTGCTACAATTAAACCCGCGATATGGGCAATATCAGCCAGAAGGTAAGCCCCTACCTCATCAGCTATCTCCCTGAACTTTTCAAAATCAATTTCCCTCGGATAAGCACTGGCTCCGGCGACAATCATTTTTGGTTTACTTTCTATGGCTAAATTTCTTAGCTGGGCATAATCTATTCGTCCGGTGTCTTTTTTTACCCCATAAGGGACTATATTATATAATTTACCGGAAAAGTTAACCGGACTACCATGTGTCAAATGACCTCCATGAGATAAATTCATTGACAGGACAGTATCACCAGGTTTAAGCACACTGAAATAAACAGCCATATTAGCCTGCGAACCGGAATGTGGCTGTACATTAGCATGGTCTGCTGAAAACAGTTTTTTTGCCCGGTCAATAGCTAGATTTTCCACTTCATCTATAAATTGGCATCCTCCATAATATTTTTTTCCGGGGTAGCCTTCGGCATATTTATTGGTTAAAACAGAGCCCTGTGCCTCCAACACGGCATCACTTACAAAATTTTCAGAAGCTATAAGTTCCAGAGTATATTTCTGTCTTTCTTCTTCTTTTTGTATTATTTTGTATATTTCCTTATCGATTTTTTTTAAGTCCAATTCTCTTCCTCCTTTGATAAAAGCCTTAAGCTAAATTAATTTACTTTTACTCCTGTAATAAAATTAATTATATAAATATCATCAAATAATAATATCATCGATATCATACTTTTGATAAGCATCTAAATATAATTTTTTCGGTAAAACAGTCAGCACCTGGCAGCCATTTTCGGTTATTAATACGGTATCTTCAATACGAACGCCACCAATGCCTGGCATGTATATTCCTGGTTCTATTGTTACAACCATACCTGGCTGCAAAATAGTTTTATCATTGAAACTAAGGCGAGGAAGCTCATGTATATCAAGGCCAACTCCATGTCCTAAGGAGTGGCCAAAATATTCGCCATAACCTCTTCTGTTTATTATTGTTCGCGCAAATTCATCTAATTCGCAACAGCATTTACCTGGCGCTACCTGGCCTAATGTGGCAACCTGGGTTTCTTTAATAATATCAAAAATATTTTTCTGTTTCTTGCCGGTATCCCCTAAAATAAAAGAGCGGGTACAATCAGAATTATACATTTCGAAAATACAGCCAAAATCTATGATTATTAACTCACCTTCTACAATTTTTTTAGCAGAAGGTTCACCATGTATCAGTATTCCTCTTTCCCCGGAAGTAACTATAAGGTTAAAAGCTTCTTTTTTTGCCCCATTGTTTCGCATATTATAATCCAGGTGGGCAGCAATGGCAAGTTCAGAAATATTATTATTTATTAATGGAATTGTTTGTAAAAAAGAAAAAGTTGCAATATGGGCAGACTTTTTTAACAATTCAATTTCATTAGAATCCTTTATCATGCGCAATTTTTCGATAATTCCTTTAGAAGGATGGAGTTTTAACCGAGGCATACGGGATTGATATTTTAGATAACTACTAACCGGTAGGGATTCGGCTTCAAAACCAAGTTTTTTAACTTTTAATTCTGATATTATTTCACACAATGATTCAGTTTGTGCATCAGCCTGTTTTAAATTCTGTATGATAATCTCACAATTGCTAATTTCCTGCTCTGCCTGATTGGTATATCGGGAATCGGTGATTAAATATCCGGCAGTCGGCGTCGAAAGCAAAATACCTTCTCCGGTAAATCCGGATAGGTAAAAAACATTCTTATGATTTGTAATTAAAAAAGCGGAAATATTTAACCCAATACTGTTAATCTCCTGCCAGAATTTTTTGTTTCTATCTCTTATCAAAGTGCAAATACCTTCCTTTTACTATCTACTCTATGATACTTAATTATACAGATTTTGTTTGATTATTTGCAAATCTTTTCACCTACCAGGTTATATGGGTAAGCCCTGGTTATTTTAACATCTATCCATTTGCCGATATCCTGCTGATTGCCATTCAAAACAGAAATATTTCCATCTATTTCAGGAGCATCACTACAAGAGCGCCCTATTATTATTTTTTTATTTTTCGGTGATATTTCGTCAATTAATACACGTTGTATCTTTCCCAACTGTTCAGTTTGCAATTCCAGGGAAATCTTTTGCTGCAAGGTCATCAAGGTATCCAGGCGTGCTGCTTTTATTTTTGCAGTAACATGACCTGTAAAGCTACTGGCAGGGCATTCTTCTTCATTATAAAAAGGGAAAATACCTATCTTTTCAAAACGGTATTTTTCTATAAAATCATGCAATTGTTGAAAATCTTCTTCTGTTTCACCTGGAAAACCAACAATAAAGGTAGTCCTGATAGTTAAGTTTGGTATTTTCTCCCTTAATTTTTTAATAAGTTTCAGAATATCCTTCTGGCAAACTTTACGATTCATTCTTTTTAGAATATTGTCGCTGATATGTTGTAAGGGCATGTCAAGGTATGGACATATCATAGGGTTTTTAGAAATCACCTCAATCAGTCGGTCATCATAATGAGCTGGATGGGTATATAATATTCTTATTTTCAATTCCTTTTTTTGGGGGATTTTAGCTATCTCTTGCAATAAAATAGGTAACATGTATCTGCCATAATTATCCATTCCATAAAAGGTTGTGTCCTCTGCAATTAGAATAATCTCTTTTAACGGATAGCATTTTAATAAATTATTGATTTCAGTGATTATGGATTCAATAGTGCGGCTGCGATATTTTCCTTTAATTTGCGGTATCAGACAATAAGTACATCCGTTGTTGCAGCCTTCTGCTATTTTCAGATAGGCATAATGCTTTGGGCTGAGCAAAAAGCGAGGTGAATGCTCGTCATAAATAAAACAGGGATGATTGTTTACTTGAAATAAGGCCTTTTCACTATCAAGTTTCCTGATTATTTTATCAATCTGGCTTATCTCGTCCACTCCAATGAAAGCATCAACTTCCGGAAGAGATTTTAAAAGATCCTGCTGTTGATATCTTTGGGGCAGACATCCTGCTACAATAATGTACTTTAACCTACCTTCATTTTTGAGCTTGGCTGCCTGTAATATACTATCAATTGATTCTTCTACTGCCGGCTGAATAAAACTACAGGTATTAATAATTGCAACGTCCGAATTTTCCACTTCGTTAGTCAGGGTATAATTTTTATCCAATAAATTGCCGCAAATAATTTCGCTATCAACAAAATTTTTTGGGCATCCCAATGATTGAATACTAACACGCATAATAAATAAACCATAAATATAAAAGATTTAAATACTGTGGGTATTGTATCATTTGACAGAATTAGTGTAAATAGAAAAACAATTTCCAGTTTTTTGTTTAAAGTTTAGAGTCAAAAATAGTATCGAGTATCAAGTAAAAATTGTATATAGTATTCCATATACCGTATAACGTGAAGAAAATAAAAACAAATTCACTCCCACCTTTATCTTCCTCCCTCAAAGGGGAGAAAAAGAAAGATATAGTTTTTATTTATCAGTTTTCAGTAAAATATGCGGGCATAAATGAATGAGATTGCCACAAATGGCTAAAGCCATTTTCGCAATGACAAAATCGTATTGTATCATGTGTATTACTTATTGCACCGAAATACAAATAAGAATTATATTTATACTAAATACTAACGACTAAATACTAATTATACTCCCCTCTCCCCTCGGAGGGAGAGAGTTGGTCAAGGGGGAGAAAATATAAAAACATACACTAGAAAAAATAAACTAATTTATTTTGTCATTGCGAGACCAGCTGAAAGCTGGTCGTGGCAATCTCATTCATTTATTTCCACAGTATTTAGGATATACATAATAAAATTACATAGAATATTGTAAATTTTCATTTAAACCCATAGCATTTACAACCTACTCGATACTACATACTTTTTTAAAATCTATACATAGCAACAACATCTTCCCCATCAGGCATCTGGTTTTCATCAAGCACATATACTTGACCGCCATTAGCGATAGTGTTAATAGCTGCAAAATTATATAGGTCATATTCTCCCTGGTTTTTGCTATCTTTTTCCATTATTTGAATCTTGTTTTCCTCAGGAAGAAAAATACCATACTGTGAAACATTCTTTTTGATTATCAAATTTTCTACTCGGCTAAAAACAGAAGCTGATACAATATTTTCTAATTGTGATGATGTCTTGCCAGTTCCTTTTGAGTCATGGTAAACCTTGGTAATTTCATCAAACTGATTATGGAAATACTCAGAAGCTATTTCCCATGCTTTGTTCTTAATTGAATCAGAAGATACATCATCAGGATTTCCTTCTACATTTTTTTCCAGTAGATATGGATAGGTATTAATTTCTTTATAAAGCGGGAAAAGCTCCTTCACACACATTACAATTAAAGGTGATTTACTTTTTTTGTTACGTGGATTCAGATATTTATTTAATCCCTGGTCTATCATTCTAAAATACTGTAACAACTCTTCTCTTTTTTCATCGTCAACAACACCCTGTCCATGGAAAATTGCGGATTCTCCACCACTGGAATGATACTGGAGCGTCTTTTCAGATTCATCATACTGTAATATTTCTTGTATGCTATCGGGAATACCTTCAATATTTACTTCGTCTACACTTCCTTTAGTACAACGTAATACTCGGGTATGGTTTCTGCTTAAAGCAAGCACATAATAGAAATTGTTGAACATAACTTCGGGCAAAAGTGGGATTAAATTGAAGTACTGGCTTACTTCGGCCATTTCCGGCATCTCAGTGGGTAATCGAAAATAACTAAATTGTTTGTTATTTATAAACATAGCCAGCCCCTGTTTTTGGTTTTGCCAGAACACCCTGTCGCCAATTAAATCAGTAGCTGGCTTTAATAATTTTTCTATTTCCCGATTATCCAAATTGTATTTTTCAGATAACTTTTTCTTCACACTATTTAGGAGAGTTTTTAATTGGATTGGCATTTTTTTTACTTCGCTACTTGCAGCAGCCCTGGTGGGCATATAAATTGATATGCAAATTTCATCCTTTTCATCGATTAGCTTAGCAATTACTTTTTTAGTTACTTCTTTCACAATATATCCCTCCATTTTTTAAATATTATTTTCTCAAGGTACTCATTTTATCTTAACTATATTGTATATGTTATGAAGATTTTGTGCAATTATATTTATACTGGGGTAGTAAAATAGCTTAAATTTATACCTGTTTATCATTGTTCAGTTCTTTTTTCACTAATAAGATTTTCATTATTTTATTTAATACATTTTAAATGATAATAAACTCTTTTTTATTTCCTCCCCCTCACCCTACCCTCTCCCTCCGAGGGGAGAGGGTGAACTTCCCCCGCTTTACTGGACAGTTAGATAAGACTATAATTTAAACCATTGG
>CAZWUL010000030.1:0-12016 GCA_964636625.1 uncultured Atribacterota bacterium
AATGGTCAGGATGTAGCACTGGTTTCTGATGCAGGAATGCCGGGTATTTGTGACCCGGGATTTCAAATAATAAACCTGGTGATAAAAAACAATATACAGGTAGTGCCGGTACCTGGAGTTACGGCTTTGACCACTGCTTTAGTAATTTCAGGATTTGAAATAAGCAGCTTTGTTTTTGAAGGATTTATCCCTAAAAAAAAGGCAGAAAGAGAAAAATATTTCTCTGGATTAAAAAAAGAAAAAAGAACAATTATTTTTTACGAGTCGCCTAATAGAATTAAGGATACTTTAAGTATAATTAAAAAGACTATTGGAGACAGAAGAATTGTTATTACCCGGGAAATGACAAAAAAGTTTGAAGAGATAAAACGGGGCTATGTTTCAGAAATTATCAATGAAATAAGCGGCCAAAATATCAAAGGTGAACTTACGATAGTTCTGGAAGGTTTTAAAGAAAGAGAAGAAACTAATTATTGGACAAATGACGCTGAATTAATAGATGAGATTAAAAAAAAGATGAAAAATTATCTGAAAAAAGGTTATTATAATAAAGATATAGTTTTACTAATAACAAGTGAATATAATGTGTCTAAAAACTGGGTTTATCAGAATATCATAGAACAACGTAATCAGGCTTTTTAATCTCCCTGTTTTGTTGTTAAATATTTAAGAGAAAGGATTACAAGAAGAAAATGGAAAAAAGAAAAGCTTATTACATTACCACTCCTATTTATTATGTTAATGATGTGCCACATATTGGCCATGCTTATACCACTATAGCTGCTGATACTATGGCACGATATAAGCGTTTGAGAGGGTTTGATGTTCTTTTTGCAACCGGAACGGATGAACATGGTCAAAAAATTGCAAAATCTGCAGAAAAAATGGGAATAAAGCCACTGGAATTAGCCAACCAGGTTGTGGCAAAGTTTAAAGATCTCTGGCCTAAGCTGAATATCGAGCCCGATGATTTTATACGGACTACTGAAAAGAGACATGAACAGGTAGTGCAGAAATTATTTAATAAATTATATGAAAAAGGCGATATTTATAAAGGTGAATATGAAGGCTGGTATTGTGTAACCTGTGAGGCATTTTGGCCGGAAAGTCAGGTTGAAGGGGAAAAATGCCCTGATTGCGGCAGACCGGTAGAAAAATTCAAAGAAGAAAGCTATTTTTTCAAAATGAGTAAATATCAGGATAGGTTGCTGCAACATATCAAAGCACATCCTGATTGCATTAAGCCGGAATCAAGAAAGAATGAAATTATCCGTTTTATTGAAAGAGGACTAAGAGACCAGAGCGTAACCAGGACTCGGGCAAGTCTTGACTGGGGGATTGATGTTCCTTTTGATTCAGAGCATGTAATTTATGTCTGGTTTGATGCTTTAATTAATTATTTGACCGTTGCTGGTTATGGTATCGATGAAGGAAAATTTAATAATTATTGGCCTGAAGCAGTCCATTTAATCGGAAAAGACATATTAAGATTTCATACCATTATCTGGTTTACCATGTTAATGGCAGCAGACATAGCACCACCAAAAATGGTTTTCTCTCATGGGTGGTGGACTATGGAAGGCGAAAAAATGTCAAAGTCCAAAGGAAATGTTGTGGACCCCTATCAGGTTACTGATGAATTTGAGGCAGATGCCTTTCGGTATTTTTTACTCAGGGAATTATGTTTTGGACAGGACGGTAATTTTTCCAGAAAATTGCTAATACAGAGAATAAACTATGATTTAGCAAATGACCTGGGTAATCTACTCAGCAGGACAGTTGCTATGACAAAAATTTTCTGCGAGCGCAAAATACCGGAATCTTTAGGCAAAGATGAAGAATATGATATAGAATTGCGTAAGCTAGCAAAAGACATGGTTGCCCAGTTTATACAGGCAATGGATGAGATGTCTTTTAATGTTGCCCTGGAAAGTATCTGGACATTAGTCCGCAGGACTAATAAATACATTGATGAAACAGAGCCATGGATATTAGGCCGTGATGAAAGCAAAAAAGAACGGCTAAATAAGGTAATATTCCACCTGGCACAGTCATTACAAATAACATCAATTTTATTATATCCTTTTATGCCCGCAACTTCATTAAAAATCTGGCAACAATTAGGCATAACCGAGGATATAGAGAATATGCTTATTCCGGAAAACACTAAATGGGGTACCTTAAAACCCGGTACTATGGTGAATCCTGGTGAAAATTTGTTCCCAAGGATTGATGACAAAAAGAAAGACAGACAGGAGGAAAACAAAAAAGAAAAAATTGGGAAAAAAGATCAAATTGAAGCTCAATGTAAAGAACTGGAAAGCAAAACTGTCTCTATTGAAGAATTTAAAAAACTGGATTTAAGGGTAGGTAAAGTTTTGTCGGCTGAAGATGTTCCAGGAGCTGATAAATTATTAAAGATAACAGTTGATTTTAACAGTGAAAAAAGGACTTTAGTTGCCGGAATAAAGCAACACTATACACCTGAGGAACTTATTAATAAGAATATTGTAGTTGTATTTAATTTACAGCCTGCTACAATTAGAGGTATTCAGTCTCAGGGAATGTTGTTAGCTGCTTCAGATGGTAAAAAGACTGTATTATTAAATACTGACAAAGATATTAAAGCGGGCAGCAAGATTCGTTAATAGTTATCCAGCAAAAGCTTAAATTTATAAAAATATTTAATTAGGTGATAAAATGAATAAAATAGATAAAGAGGAAAAGCCTAAAAAAAGTAAAACGAAAACAAAAAAACCAGGTATTTTAGAGAGCCATTTTAATACTATTGTAGTTATTTTTTTGGCTGCACTGTTATTACTATTAATAATCAGCCAGGTTGAGATATACCAGCTACGTCAATCTATGACGGATTTGTCAATATTTTATCAAGATATTATAGATAATAATATGCATTTGAGAGATAAAATAATAGAACAAAATGAAAAAATAGATTTAGTGAATAGGCAATTTGATAATTATAGACGCGAGAGAATAACCAGAGACCAGTTTACTGAAATATATATGCAGTTACAGGAATTAACTGGAATGGTTTCAGAAGAAAATAAAAGAGAATTTTATATCAGCCGCATTGTAAATATCATATCTAATAACAATAATCAGCTGGAAAGTGAAACTATTTATGAAATAGCCAAAAATATTTATGAGATTTCCATAAAATATAATTTTAATCCTTTATTAACCTGTGCCTTGATAAAAATAGAAAGTAATTTTATAGTAGACTCTGTTTCCGATTCCTATGCTTTTGGTCTATGCCAGGTTCGCCGTTTCATTGCCAGGGAATTAGCTGAAAATATTGGAATTAAATGGGATGGAGCCGAAAAAACACTTTTTAACCCAGAAAAAAATATCAAGATAGGCATTCATTATCTATCATTGCTTTATGATGATTTCGGAGATATGAAGTTAGCCCTAACTGCATATAATTATGGCCCTTTTAAAGTTCAGGAATTAATGTCCCAGCAAGGTGAAATTCCTAATAATTATTCAGAAAAAGTACTTGATTATTATGCCCAGTATCGAGGTTTTGATATTGAGCAGATTGATGAGATACTGTATCGGGAAATGGAAGAATGATTTATAAATATGCATTATAAGTAAAAATTGTTTTGTAAATAAATAAAAAGGGATGATGAAAATGAAGAATATTGCACTTATTTTAGCCGGAGGAAGAGGTAAGCGCTTTTGGCCCCATAGTAAATTTAATAAACCAAAACAATTATTGCAATCCCCCAGTGGTAACACAATGCTGAGAGATACCTTTGAAAGACTTCTTCCATATTTTGGTGCTGATGAAATTTATATTGCAACTATAGAAGATTTAATTCAGCCTATCAGGGAAATGGTTCCTGAAATAGATATGCTTAACTATATTGTCGAGCCTACCGGTAAAGATACAGCAGCTAGCATAGCATTGTCTGCTCTTATTATAAACCGACATAGGCAACAGGATGCTAATTTAGCAATTTTTCCTATAGACCATTTTATAACCGAGAAGGAAAAATTTTTTCTTTCATTAAACAATGGTTTCCAGGCTGTTCAAAAGTTTCAAAAACCGGTGATTATTGGTATTAAACCAAGACAAAATGAAACCAGATATGGTTATATATGTGCAGGAAAAAACATTACCGAAAAAGAAAACAAACAAATCTACCAGGTAGAAAAATTTAAAGAGAAACCTGATATAGAATGGATTGAAAAACATAAAAGAAGCCATCAACTATTTTGGAATACCGGTATTTACATAATTCCCGGAAAAAAAATATTGGAATTAGTAAAAAAATGGATGCCAAAACTTGATCAGGCTCTTAATAAAATAGCCAGCAGCATTGGAACACTGGAAAGAGGGGATGTTATCAAAAATCAATTTCAGCTAATCGAATCTATTTCTTTTGAATATGGTGTTCTGGAAAAAATAAATGATTTGATAGTTGTTGATGGACAATTCAGCTGGGAGGATATTGGTTCATGGCATGCTATAGAAAGGTTTGTACAGCATGATGATAATGGAAATATTATTCAGGGAGAACACTCTGGAATTGATACTAAAAATTGCATTATAGTTAATGACCAGGGGCTTACCGTAACTATCGGTTTGTCTGATATGGTTGTTATTAATAATGGGCCTATACAGCTAATTTATCCCAAGAATAGAGAAGGAGATATAAAAAAAATAATCAATCAAATGGCTAAGGATAGTCAATTTAAAAAATACCTGTAATCTTTTTAAAGGGATTTACTATATTAAAACTCAAAGTTTTTCCATATGTGGATTAATTTAAAAAAATTATTTATCTAAATATAGAAGGAGGCTTGTTAATTGAAGGAAAATTATCTTTTTACCTCAGAATCTGTTACAGAGGGACATCCAGATAAGATTGCAGACCAGATTTCAGATGCAATACTCGATGGTTTATATGCCCAGGATACAGAGTCACGGGTAGCCGTAGAAACCCTGGTTGCAACTGGATTAGTATTGGTAGCAGGACAGATAAGTACCAGGGGATATGTAGATATTCCAAAAGTAGTTCGTAACACTGTTAGAGAAATTGGATATACTCGAGCAAAATATGGTTTCGATTGCGATACCTGCGCTATTCTGACATCAATTGAAGAGCAATCGGCAGATATAGCCCTGGGTGTTAATTGTGCATGGGAAACAAGAGAAGAAAAAGAAGTCCCGGAAAAGGACAAAATTGCTTCGACCGGTGCTGGCGATCAGGGGATGATGTTTGGTTATGCCTGTCGGGAAACCCCGGAGTTAATGCCTCTTCCTATCTCTCTGGCACATAAGCTAACTCAACGGCTTTCTGAAGCAAGAAAGAAAAAAATTATACCATACTTACGACCTGATGGAAAATCACAGGTAACAGTCCAATATCTTAATGGAACACCCCAGAGGATAGAGGCTATTGTTATAGCTGCCCAGCATCACCCTAGTGTAAAACTTGAGACAATTAGAGACGATATCATAGAAAAGGTTATAAAAGATGTTATACCGGAAAATTACCTTGATAAAGGTACTAAATACTACATAAATTCTACCGGAAGGTTTGTAGTGGGAGGGCCTCAGGCTGATACCGGAGTAACAGGCCGTAAAATAATAGTTGACACTTATGGTGGAGTAGGGAGTCATGGTGGAGGTTGTTTTTCAGGCAAGGACCCTACCAAAGTTGACCGTTCTGGTAGTTATATTGCCAGGTATATTGCTAAAAATATTGTTGCTGCCGGCATTGCAGATAAATGCGAAATAGAAATTGCCTATGCTATTGGTGTGGCAAATCCGGTTTCAATAATGGTAAATACCTATAATACCGGTAAAATATCACAAGCACAGATTGTTGATTTGATTAAAAGTCATTTTGATTTAAGGCCTGCTGCTATTATTGAAAATCTTAAATTAAAAAGACCTATATATAAACAGACTGCTTCTTATGGACATTTTGGAAGGGAATTAAAAGATTTTACCTGGGAAAACACCGATAAAGCAGAAGAATTAAAAAAATCACTGGACTAAAAACAATTTCATTCCTAATTTTTTTCTGATATATTTAAAAAAAGGAAGAGGTATAAACAATGGATATAGATATAAGACAACTGTTAAAAATAACCAATGATTTAGAGGCTTCTGATTTACATCTCACGGTAGGAGTTCCTCCTACTGTACGAATCAATGGCTTTCTTTCTAAATTAGATTATCCTGAATTAACTGTAGATGATGTTTATAATCTTCTTTATGGGCTATTAAACAATGAGCAAAAGAAAAAATTTGAAGAAATAAAAGAAATCGATTTTTCGGTTGAAATACCAAGCTTAGCTCGTTTTCGGGTAAATATTTTTCAGCATAGGCGCGGTATTGCCGGAGCATTTCGTTTGATACCCGATAAAATAAAAACACTGGAAGATTTAGGTTTACCCGAAAGTCTTAAAGATTTTACAACAAAACCAAAAGGCCTGGTTTTAATAACCGGACCCACTGGAAGTGGAAAATCAACAACTATAGCAAGCTTGATTGATATTATAAATGAAAATCAAAGACTTCATATTATTACCATTGAAGACCCTATTGAATTTATTCATAAACACAAGAACTGTATTATTGACCAGCGGGAAGTAGGTATGCATACACAGTCTTTTTCTTACGCCTTAAGAAGTGCTTTACGGGAGGATCCGGATGTTATCCTGGTCGGAGAAATGAGAGATTTAGAAACTATTGCGATGGCTGTTACTGCGGCAGAAACAGGCCATCTGGTATTTTCTACCTTGCATACCAACAGTGCTGCTGAAACCGTAGAAAGAGTAATTGATGTCTTTCCTTCACATCAACAAAGACAGATTCGCATCCAGCTGGCAGAATCTTTGCAGGCAGTTGTTTCCCAAACATTGCTTCCCAATATAGAACAATCCTGCCGTGTGCCTGTCGTTGAAATTATGAGAGCAACCCCTGCCATAAAGAATATTATACGCGAGGAACGAATCCATATGATTCCTGCTACTATTCAGAGTTCTCAGAAGCAGGGGATGCAGACTACAGACCAATGTCTGCGAGAGTTATATCGCAATCATATTATTACCAGGGAAGTTGCGTTGTCAAAGGCAACTGATGCTGCCTTTGTGGTTTCTCGTTAATTGTATGTAAAAGGATTTTATCATTTAAGACTGTCATTAGGAGGCGAGACCATGCTTAAAAAAAGTAATAAAAAATTAGGGGAACTTTTACTGGATTATAAAATGATTTCAGAAGTCCAATTAACTAAAGCCTTAAAAATACAAAAAGAAAAAAATAAAAGAATTGGTGAAACGTTGATTGAACTTAAGGTGGTTACCCAGGACCAAATAAACTGGGTATTAAGCAAACAGCTAGATATCCCATATGTGCAGATTGAAAAAGAACAATTGGATATTAGTTTGTTAAAAAAATTCCCAGAGTATTTAATAAAAAATTACAATCTTATCCCTTTTATAGAAATTGAAGGTAAAGTAGTGATTGCAATGGCGGATCCAACAGACAGTGAGGCTCTTGAAAGAATCAATAGCTTGTTGAATAAAAATTATGATATTGTTTTTGCATCATTTAAAAATATATCTGAGATTATACAATATATAAGAACTGAATACCCCGATATTTGGAAGTAATAATATTATTATAATAATCACACTCTAACTCTACCTAATTCTATACATACTATAACTATAATTAGCACTATATAATTAAGGAGAAAAGAATGGACTACAAGATACAGGAAGTTTTAATAAAAGCAAAAGAAAAAGGTGCCTCTGATGTTCATTTAAATATTGGGATTCCTCCAATGTTTCGAATAAATGGTAAGATGACTAAAAGTGAGTTTCCTGAATTGACCAGCGACAATGCTCATGAATTAATTTACAGTATTATTTCTGATAAACAAAAAGAAGAATTTCAAGAACATAAGCAGGTTGATTTATCCTATGAAATAGAAGATGTTTCGCGTTTTCGTATCAATATATTTAAGCATAGGTTAGGCGAGGCAGCTGTTATTAGATTAATTCCAACTGAGATATTATCAGTTGAAGAATTAGGATTACCGGATGTTATTACTACGTTAACAGAAAAAGAAAAAGGGATTGTCCTGGTTACCGGACCTACCGGCAGTGGAAAATCTACTACTTTAGCAGCATTAATTAATATCATTAATACCAGGCGATATGAACATATTATTTCTATTGAAGACCCTATTGAGTTTATTCACCAGCATAAAAATTGTGTTATTTCTCAAAGAGAGATCGGAGAACATGCAGATACTTTTGCAAGTGCATTAAGGGTAGCTCTCAGAGAGGACCCTGATGTTATTCTTGTTGGCGAAATGCGAGATTTGGAAACTATTTCTATGGCCTTAAGAGCAGCAGAAACAGGACATTTAGTTTTTTCGACTTTACATACTAACAGCGCTGCTGACACGATTGAAAGAATTATAAATGCATTTCCTGCCCACCAGCAAGCTCAAGCCCGTCTGCAGTTAGCTGGTTCAATAGAAGCTGTAATTGCGCAAACTCTTATTCCGACAGTAGATGAACAGGGAAGAGTAGCAGCTATGGAATTAATGCTGGCAAATCCTGCAATTCGTAATTTAATAAGGGATGAAAAAATACATCAAATTCCGTCTACCATCCAGATAAGTAGAAAAATTGGAATGCAAAGCTTAGATCAATCATTGAAGGATTTATTAATGCAAGGGAAAATAACCAGGGAAGCCGCTATTAGAAAAGCAATTAATAAAAATGCATTTATTGCGTATGCCGGTTTATAGTTTTTTTGACTTTTACTAATAAATTATATAAAATATCATGGAAAATATAATTATTATAAATATAGCCAAAATAATAAATAGGTTTTTGGGTCAGTAAATCACTGCACAGGTGATTGAACAACAACCCTAACTAGTTTAACGTAAAAAGTAAACCTATACGCTAGGCGCGTTAAAGCAAAGAGTTGAATGGTGAGTAAAGCCATTAAGCAGGGTGGCACCGCGAAAATGATTTCGTCCCTGATAATATTGTATAATATTATCAGGTTTTTTTGTTTTTGACTAAATTTTAGTTTTCACATCTTTAAAATAATATACAATGTATTGTAAAGGAGTTTATCGTGTTATTATCAAAAGCGCCAAAAGGAACAAGTGATGTTTTGCCTTCTCAAATAGATCACTGGTATTATGTGGAAAACATCATAAAAGATGTTTTGCAGTCATATGGATATCGTGAAATAAGAACCCCCGCTTTTGAGTATACGGAACTGTTTGTACGGGGAATTGGCGAGACAACAGATATTGTTAATAAAGAAATGTTTACTTTCCAGGATAGAAAAGGACGTAGCCTAACTTTACGTCCGGAAGGGACTGCGCCGGTAGTGAGAGCGTTTTTGGAGCATAACATGAGCAGAGAAAATCCCCTGGTAAAATTATTTTACCTGGGTAACATGTTCAGATGCGAGAAACCCCAGGCAGGTCGTTATCGGCAGTTCAACCAATTTGGTCTGGAGGCAATTGGTTCCCAATCAGCACTGATTGATGCCGAAATCATTCAAGCTTCTTTGGTAATTTACCAGAAGATCGGACTGACCAATCTAAAACTAATTATTAATAGCGTTGGTTGTCGTGAGTGTAGACCGAATTATTTAGAAGCATTGAGAGAATATTTTCGAGATAGAAAAGAACTATTATGTCCTGATTGCCGAGAACGCTATGATAAGAATCCATTGAGAATTTTGGATTGTAAAAATAAGCAATGCCAGGCTGAAATTAAAAACAGCCCCACTATATTTGAATATTTATGCAAAGACTGTAAACATCATTTTCAAATACTAAAAGGCCACCTGGAAACCCTGGAAATTAAACACCAGGTTAACCCGTTATTGGTTCGGGGATTGGATTATTATACAAAGACTGCCTTTGAAATTATTTCCGGAGAATTAGGTTCCCAGAATGCCGTAGGAGGCGGGGGTAGATATGATTACCTGGTGGAAGAATTAGGTGGAAAACCTACTCCTGCTGTTGGTTTTGCGGCTGGAATAGAAAGAATTATTGCTACTATGGAAAAACAGAAAGTAAAAATACCTTTCTGGAAAGGAATAAGGGTTTTTGTTGCTGCAATTAATCCGGAAGATTATTCCCTTTCCCTGAAAATTATTAAAGACATAAGAGAAAATGGCATCAGTGCAGAAATGGATTTTCTGGAAAAAAGCCTGAAAGCACAGATGAGATTGGCAAACAAGTTAAATGTCTCCTATGTTTTAATAATAGGAGGAGAGGAATTAAAAGAGTATAAGGTTACCCTGAAAAATATGGCTAATGGGGAACAGGAAATAATCAATATAAATCAAATAATATCATATGTTAAAGAAATGTAATTTATTATTACCAACAAGAGGTTTGTTTATTTAACCAAAAAAACCACCTTTTAAGAATGTGATAATGGTTAAATAAAATGTTTTTACCATAAAAAGATTAAAAAAGTCAAACCCATTCCAGGGGTTCTTAAAGCTACCCGCTATGCGGGTACGATATTTACTTTTTATTTAGTGAGGAGGACTATTTGCTAATGAATGATATCAGTATATCAGGTGTTGGAAACCATGAGGGAGAAGAGGTACGCATAAAGGGATGGCTTTATAATCAGCGTTCCAGTGGAAAAGTGAAATTTATGATAATCCGCGATGGAACCGGATTCTTACAGGGAACTTTGGTTAAAAGCGAAATGGAAGAAAAATATTTTAACTCATTAGATGAAATAAACTATGAATCCTCCATAATCGTAGAGGGGTTAATAAAAAGAGAAAAAAGGGCACCAAGTGGTTATGAAATGCTGGTAAAAACTATTAATATTGTGCATAATTCAGAAAAAGATTACCCCATCTCTCTTAAAAAACACGGAGTTGGCTTTCTGATGAATTATCGTCATCTCTGGATGAGAACTCAAAGACAGAATGCGATACTAAGAATACGGACTGAGATTGTAAAAATAATTCATGATTTTTTAAATAAAAAAGGATTTTACCTGATTGAATCACCAGTCTTAACACCAGCAGCCTGTGAAGGAACTACCACATTATTTGAAACAGATTATTTCGGAGACAAAGCTTTTTTAACCCAGAGCGGACAACTTTATAACGAGGCCTCCGCCATGGCTTTTGGCAAAGTGTACTGTTTTGGCCCTACCTTTAGAGCTGAAAAATCTAAAACCAGAAGGCATTTGATGGAATTCTGGATGGTTGAACCAGAAGCAGCTTATTTTGATTTTCAGGATAATAATAAATTACAGGAAGAAATGCTTGTCACCATTGTTAAACATATCCTTGATAAATGCTCTCTAGAGCTAAAATACCTGGAAAGAGATATTACAGCATTAGAAGCCATAGAATCTCCCTTCCCCTATCTTTCTTATGATGATGCTATCAAAATAATTCAAAAAGAAGGTAGCACGACTCAATGGGGAGATGACCTGGGAGGAGAAGATGAAACAATAATTTCAAGTCATTATAAAAAGCCCGTTTTTATTCATAATTTTCCAACAAAATGCAAGGCTTTTTATATGAAACCTGACCCTGACAGGCCGGAAACTGTCCTGGGTGCCGATTTAATTGCCCCGGAAGGTTTTGGAGAAATAATAGGCGGCGGTCAGCGTATAGATGATTATCAGCTAATTAAAGAAAGGATAAAAGAACATAATTTACCGGAAGAAGACTATCAGTGGTATATTGATTTGAGGAAATACGGGTCTGTTCCCCATTCAGGTTTTGGACTGGGAATTGAGCGTACTGTTGCCTGGATTTGTAATCTACCGCATATCAGGGAAACAATACCTTTTCCAAGAATGCTGAATAAAATTTATCCATAAAATAGTATCAAGTCGTGAGTATTCAGTATCAAGTAAAATACGGTGGGAATATATGAAAAATAACAGTCATTAGTCGTTGGTAGTTAGTATTTAGTTAAGTATATAGAGATAATGAAAGAAATAC
>CAZWUL010000031.1:0-11676 GCA_964636625.1 uncultured Atribacterota bacterium
AAGCGAAGCTTGAAGGTTTTTAAAAGTACCACGGGCTTGCCCGTGGGTATCTATAGTCAAGAACCGAAGATTGGTATTTTTAGTTGTCAGAATTAATATTTAATCTTTGCTCATTACTAATCACTTGTTACTCATTACTGTATTCTTGACTCGATACTATCTTACTTGAACGATGATTTTTAAGAAATTGTAAAGTAAATGTAAATAATTGGGAGTTAAGTAAAAAATGGCACATAAAAAAATTGTAATAAAAGGGGCGAGAGAGCATAACCTGAAGAATATATCCCTTAAAATACCTCGAAATAAACTGGTTGTTATTACCGGTTTAAGTGGTTCTGGAAAATCATCACTGGCTTTTGATACCATTTATGCAGAAAGCCAGAGACGTTATATAGAATCTCTGTCATCTTATGCCAGGCAATTTATGGAAAAAATGGATAAGCCGGATGTAGATTTCATTGATGGTTTATCTCCGTCCATATCAATTGACCAGAGAGGCTCAAGTAAAAACCCCCGCTCTACTGTAGGTACTGTTACTGAAATATTTGACTACTTGAGATTGCTTTATGCCAGAATTGGTGTTCCTCATTGTCCCAAGTGCGGTAGGGTAATAACAAAACAGTCCATAGACCAGATTGTGGACCAGGTAATGAATATGCCTGACAATAGTAGAATAAAAATATTATCACCGGTTATAAGAGCTAAAAAAGGAGAGCATCGGCAGGTGATTGACGACATTAGAAAAAAAGGGTTTATTCGTTTAAGAGTTGATAGTAAGATGGTTGAAGTTGATGATGATATTGATTTAGCAAGATACCAGATGCATGATATTGATATCGTGATTGACAGACTGGTAATAAAGCCGGAGATAAAAAGCAGGCTAAGCAGTTCTATAGAAACAGCATTACAATTAAGCACTGGACTTGTTATTGTGCTGGACGAACAGGAAAAGGAGCATATATACAGCGAAAAATTTTCCTGTCCACATTGTGGAATTAATCTGCCTGAAATAACTCCCAGAATTTTTTCTTTCAACAGTCCTTATGGAGCCTGTCCTGAATGTGGAGGATTGGGATATAAAATGGAAATTGACCCTGATTTAGTTGTTCCAGATAGAAGTAAGTCAATACTGAAAGGGGCGCTGGCTCCCTGGGGGGAAATAAAGGGTAGATACCTATATCATCTTTTACTGGGGGTTGCCGAGCATTATGGGTTTACTCTTGATACTCCATTTAGCGAATTGTCCAGGAAGCAGCAAGATGTATTATTATATGGTTCTGGAAACATGAAGATAACATTTGAATACAAACAGAAGGATGATGATAATAAATGGGTACACAAAAACCAGTTTGAAGGTGTAATTAATAATTTAAAGAGAAGGCATCGGGAAACTAAATCAAAATATGTGCGATTTGATATTCAAAGGTATATGAATGTTACCAATTGTTCTGTCTGTCAAGGGAAGAGGCTTCGGCAGGAAAGCTTAATGGTTAGGATTTCCGGTTATTCTATTGCCGATATATCAGATATGACTATTAGAGAATTGGTGGATTTTTTCAAAAATCTGAAAATAAATAAAAGGGAAGCCGATATATCCAAACAGATTAGAAAAGAAATAACCAACCGATTAAGATTTCTAATGAATGTTGGACTGGATTATATTACCCTTTCCCGTTCTTCCTCAAGTCTGGCAGGTGGTGAGAACCAGAGAATCAGGCTGGCCACCCAAATTGGCTCCAGTTTAACGGGTGTTCTGTATATTTTAGATGAACCATCGATTGGACTGCATCAACGCGATAATGATAAATTATTAAATACCCTCTTTCAGCTTAGAGATCAGGGGAATACAGTTATCGTAATTGAACATGATGAAGAAACAATACGTTCCGCTGATTTTATTGTAGACCTGGGACCTGGTGCCGGGATACATGGCGGATATCTTGTTGCTGATGGAAGTGAAAAAAATATACAGAATAATAAAAATTCTATAACCGGACAGTATTTAAGCGGTCAAAAAAGTATCCCTATTCCTCATAAAAGAAGAGAGGGTAATGGTAATAATTTAAAGATATTCGGTGCCCGCCAGTTTAATTTAAAGGATATAGATGTGACTATACCGCTGGGAAAATTTATTTGTGTTACCGGTGTTTCGGGTTCAGGCAAGAGTACCTTAGTTGAGGAAGTATTATATAAGTCACTTTTAAAATCTTTATATCATAGCAGGATAAGACCAGGCGAGCATAAATACCTGGAAGGTATAGAAAATATTGATAAGGTTATAACAATTGATCAGTCTCCCATCGGGAGGACTTCCCGTTCAAATCCTGCAACCTATATAGGAGCTTTTACTTATATCAGAGAATTATTTACAAAGACCAAAGCTGCTAAAATGAGGGGATACGCACCGGGTAGATTTAGTTTTAATGTAAAAGGTGGAAGATGTGAAGCTTGCCAGGGAGCTGGAATAGTAAAAATTGAAATGTTTTTTTTGCCAGATATGTATATTCCATGTGAGGTTTGTAAAGGAAAGAGATTTAACCGGGAGACACTGGAAATTAAATATAAAAATAAAAATATTGCTGAGATATTGGATATGACAGTCGAGGAAGCAGGTAATTTTTTTGAAAATATCCCAAAATTAAAAAGAAGCCTGCAAACCCTGGCAGATGTTGGATTGGGCTATATAAGATTAGGACAATCCGCCAGTACATTGTCAGGAGGAGAAGCGCAAAGGATAAAATTAGCAAAAGAATTAAGCAAAGTCAGTACCGGTAGAACATTATATCTATTAGATGAACCTACTACAGGATTGCATTTTGCTGATGTTAAAAAATTATTAGATGTATTAAATAAGTTAGTTGATCAGGGAAATACTGTACTGGTAATTGAGCACAACCTCGAAGTTATTAAATCAGCTGACCATATTGTTGATATGGGACCTGGTGGTGGCGATGAGGGAGGTCAGGTGATTTTTGAAGGAACACCAGAAGAGTTAATCAGATATCCAGCGTCATTCACAGGGCAATTTCTAAAAAGGGTTATAAAACCCGGGGACTATCAGGATAGCAGGGCTAAGGATAAACAATTGCAGGAGATAATATGAATATTAAGGAAAAGGTAAAGCAGTTGCCTTTAAAGAGCGGAGTTTATCTTTTTAAGAATCAGCAGGATAAAATAATATATATTGGCAAGGCAAATTCTTTAAGAAATCGAGTAAGTTCCTATTTTAATAAATCTTATTACCATTCACCAAAAGTAAATCAAATGATTGAAAAAATTTATGATATAGAGTACATTCTTACTGCATCTGAAATGGAGGCCTTGCTCTTAGAAAGTAACCTGGTTAAGGCAAACAAGCCTTATTTTAATACACAATTGAAAGATGATAAAAGTTATCCTTATATTAAGATAAGCCGACAAAATCCTTTTCCTGCAATATATTTAGTACGGCGAAATAGGGTCAGTACCGATAAAAAAACTCGTTATTACGGACCTTTTGTAGATGTAGAGATAACCCGAAAAGCTGTTAAGAAAATGAGAGAAATATTTAAATTGCGAAACTGTACAGATAGAAAATTTAAGCAGGGGAAAGCCTGCCTTGATTTTCAGATCGGTCTTTGTTCTGCCCCCTGCGCTTACAAGATAAATCAGGATGATTATCAAAAAAGTGTCCAGGAATGCTGTCTTTTATTATCCGGACAGCATACTATCTTGTTAAGAAAATTAAAAGAAGAAATGAAAATCGCCTCCCAGTTATTGTTTTTTGAAAAAGCAGCCAAAATCAGGGATACTATATCTATGATAGAAAAAGTAATAAGCCAGGAGAAAATAAGCAGAACTTACCGGAAAAAACTAAATAGTTATTTAAAAGAAAAAAGAAATAATAAATCTATTAACCAGGCTCTTTTTGATTTGAAAAACCATTTGAACCTGGGGAAAATACCCTTTCATATTGAAGCTTTTGATATCTCTAATATTCATGGGCAGCTTTCAGTTGGTTCTATGGTAGTATTTATAGATGGAATTCCAGACAAAAGAAGATATCGTCATTTCAAGATAAGAGAAGTTGAAGGAATTAATGATTTTGCTATGATGAAAGAGGCGTTTTATCGGCGTTTCCGCGATATTAAATTAAACAACGATAAATTACCAGATTTGGTATTGTTGGATGGAGGCAAAGGACAATTAAGCTCTGTAGTTAAAACAATGAACGAGCTGGGCATAGAAATAGAACTTGCCTCATTAGCAAAAAAGGAAGAAGAAATATTTCAACCCGGTAGTAAGGAACCAGTTCTTTTGCCCAGAGATTCAGAGGCATTTTTTCTTATCCAGAGAATTAGAGATGAAGCCCATCGTTTTGCAATTACTTATCACAAAAGATTGCGGAGTAGACAAATAGAAAATTCAGTGCTTGATTTTATCCCTGGTATTGGAGAAAAAAGAAAAAAACAACTACTATCAAAATTTAAAAGCATTAACCATATCAGGGAAGCAGAGATAAAAGAGTTAAAGCAAATTCCAGGAATTGGCGAAAAAACTGCTAATAAAATAAAGGAAATATTGGAGGTAAGATATGATTTTAAAATACGGTAGTAATGTTCCCCAGATTGATGATACATCACTTGTGGTTGAAAATTCTACAATTATCGGGCAGGTAGATATAGGCAAATTTAGCAGTATTTGGTTTTATTCAGTGTTGCGAGGAGATTTGGATTTTATCTCCGTAGGACATCATACCAGCATTCAAGATGCTGCAATTATACATGTTGCCGAAAATCTACCCACTAAAGTGGGAAATTATGTTACAATTGGACATGGAGCAATTTTACATGGGTGCACAGTTAAAGATTATTCCTTAATAGGTTCAGGTGCAAATATATTGGATGGAGTGGTGATTGAAGAAAATGCGATTATTGCCGCCGGCTCAGTGGTTGCCCCAAAGACAGTCATACCTGCTAATTCTATGGTTATGGGAATACCGGGAAAAGTGGTCAGAAAAATTTCTGAAGAAGAATATAATATGCTAAGAGAACATGCAGAAAGCTATGTTGAACTCATGAAAAAATATAAAGAATGAAAAATGAGTATCAGTCGGAGGTACTGAATGCATAAAAAATCAATTGCTGATTTGGCTTATGACATTCTGGAACAAAACCATCGACCAATGCACTACCGCAGAATTACTGAAGAGTTAGTTAAGATTAAGGCTTTAAAAGCTGAAAATCCACATAATGATGTCAATGCTTCAATTGGTGCAGATAATAGATTTATAAAACACAACCGTGGTATATGGGGTTTATTGAAGTGGAGATATAGAGATGCAAATCTACCCTATACCTTAACCTCTTATTGTTTGCTTAATGGAACAATTTATCTAACTACTTACTTAAAACCGTATTTTAATTGGAGTCAGGATGATAGAAATATTGAAATTGTTTTCATAGATATTGATGGAGAGGAAATTAAAGCCCTGGTGAATTATCGGAAAAGGATTATATCCGGGCTGAAATATTGGTATCGAAAGAGAAAATTAGATGTGAATGATACAGTTTTTATTGGCTTGATTGATGATAGTAAAAGGAAATACTTCATAATTGCAGAAAAAAATATCAAGGTTGATACCAGCAAAGATATTGGTGATACCATTTATAATGTTTTAAAGGAAGCAGGGCACCCACTTACCTATTCTCAAATATATAGTGCTATTATTAAGAAAGAACCGAATAATAGGGGATTGTTTTCAGAATATATTAAAGATACATTAAATACTGACTCGCGTTATCTAAAAACTTCTGATAATCAATGGGTATTGCTTGCATGGCTGGGAAAAGACGAACAGCTGTATAGAATACTTTTAAATTCTAAAAATATTAGAGATTTTCAATCCTCGATTAAACAGTGTTTCGAATTCTTAGGATATATAGTTGAATATTCTGATGATAATCAGCAGGAAATACTTATTGCCAGGGCTTGCCTGGATTATAAATCTTACTCTATATTGCTTATCGGTTTACCTAAAAATTATAATAATAAAATGATACAATTAATTAACTGGGATATTATTAAAAAAATTAAAGAAAATAAAAGAATAGATTCACTAATATTATTTTCGGAAAGATTTGACAATAAAGAATTAATCAACAGGGCCAATGAAGAGGAAGTGCAGTTATATGACCTTACAACATTGTATAGAATTATTAAAGAGCATCACAAAATACCTTTCTCTTTATTTGAATTACATATTGCTTTCAGTCCTTTGCATCATCCTAAAAATAGTTTTAAAAAATTACTGGAAATAAGAAAAGAGCAATGGGGGCAATGGATTTTAATAAAAGAAATAATAAGCGTTTTACAAAAAGCAAGAAGAAAGAATAGTTACCTGGATTTAAATCTGCTTACTAAAGAGATTGCTGTTAATAAGAAAAATAATAAAATAACAAGTATTGACGAGGGACTGGTAAAGAAAATGGTTGATATAATGAGTCAGGAGCCATTAAAACTAATAGAACAATCAGAATCTGGCAATATAATTATGGCTTATTGTGGTTCTCTTATTAAGGAGAAAGTAAATAATCTTTTCCGTTTTTTTATGAATGAAGAGGGTCTGCAGGAATGAAAATAAGGTGGTTAGGGCACTCATGTTTTTTAATAACAAATGAACGTGGGATAAATATTTTAACTGATCCTTTTGATGAAACATTGGGTTATCGTATGACAAAAGAAAAGATTAACATAATTACTATAAGTCACGAACACTATGACCACAATAATACCATGGGAATTAAAGGGAAGCCTGTTGTCTTAAAGGGACTGGTTAACCGTGATACACACAAAATTATTTTTAAAGGTATTTCATCATATCATGACAGTGTTTATGGCAAATACAGAGGAGATAATACTATTTTTCAAATTAGAACTGATAATTTAACATTATGCCATCTTGGTGATTTGGGACATATATTAGAAAATGAGCAATTAACACAAATAGAACATGTTGATATTTTATTTATACCAGTGGGTGGATATTTCACAATTAATCATATTCAAGCAGAACAGGTAATTAATCAGCTTAAACCAAAGATTGTTATTCCAATGCATTATAAAACTGAGGCGATTAAATGGTCGATTGATCCTTTATCTGTATTTCTTAATAAAAAACAAAACATAAAAATGGTTGGTGAAGAATTTTTTGATATAACTGAAGCAAACCTTCCAGAAAAAACAACTATTTATGTTTTAAATTACTGATTTTTAAAACTTTTATACAAAATTTAAAAAAATTTTTCCATAAGCCTTATCTTTTTTTCTATTTCCTATTATAATATTGGAGTCTTACAAATTATTATAGGTGTGCAATATATCTTGAGTAAGTAGTATCGAGTATTCAGCATTGGGTATTGAGTCAAAAAAACTTAAAAAACAAAATAAAATCAGTGTTGATATTTAGTTAATTATAAAAACGTTTTTTGTTTACGAATTTTATTTTTTAGTGAAGAGCAATGCCGGGTATAAATAGTTTTACAAGAATGGATTAATGGAAGGATGGAATATTGCAAGAGCAATAAAATGCAATGATGCAAGAATGCAAGAATGTAAGAATGGTTAATTCAATTAATCCCAAATATTTATACTATTTTTTCTTTTGTTGCAATAAGTTTTCTTTGAATTTTATTATTTTGTATTTAACTAAAAACTATAAACCAAGAACTAAAAACTATATTAATATTGAATACTGTTTTAAAGTAATATGAACAGGGGAAAAATATGACAAAATACATTTTTATAACTGGTGGAGTTGTATCCTCCATTGGTAAGGGGATTACAGCTGCCTCTATTGGTAGAATTTTAAAAAGTAGAGGTTTAAGGGTTTCTATTCAAAAACATGACCCGTATCTCAATGTTGATGCGGGGACCATGAGTCCATTCCAGCATGGAGAAGCATTTGTTACCGAAGATGGAGCCGAAACAGATTTAGACCTGGGTCATTATGAGCGGTTTATTGATATCAATTTAACCAGGGACAATACTATCACTACGGGGAAAATTTACAATACAGTCATTTCAAAGGAAAGACACGGAGATTTTTTAGGGAAAACTGTTCAAATAATACCACATATTACGGATGAGATAAAAACCAGCATCAAAAGATTAAACAAACCTGGACAAATGCCTCTTGATGTAATAATTGTTGAGATAGGTGGTACAATTGGGGATATTGAAGGACTTCCTTTCCTGGAAGCTATCAGACAATTTAGAAATGATATTGGCAAAGAAAATGTATTATATATTCATGTTTCATTCTTCCCCTACTTAAAAGCAGCAAAAGAAATAAAATCAAAACCCACACAGCATAGTATAAAAGAATTAAGAGGAATTGGAATTCAACCGGATTTGCTGATTTGCCGTTCACAATCCAGGCTTACCGAGTCAGTGAAAGAAAAAATATCATTATTTTGTGATATCCCTAAAAACGGCATTATAGAAATGAGAGATGTGGATTCTATTTATGAGGTTCCTATTGTATTGGAGGAGCAAAAATTAGGTGATTTATTAGTAAATATGTTAAAATTACCGGATAAAAACCCTGATTTACAGCAATGGCGAGAGATGGTGCATCGTCTCAATCACCCGGAGAAAGAAATTGTTATAGGGGTTATAGGGAAATATATACGCTTAAAAGATGCTTATATGAGTATTAATGAAGCTCTTATTCATGCCGGTATCTATCATAAATGTAAGATTAATATTAAAAGGATGGATTCGGATTTTTTACTAAAAAATGATACAAAAAAATTACTGGAAGGGATTAATGGAATTCTTATCCCAGGTGGCTTTGGGGTAAGAGGAATTGAGGGTAAAATTGAGGCAATTCAGCATGCAAGGATTAATAAAATACCATTTATGGGAATATGTCTGGGGATGCAATGTGCCCTGGTAGAATTTGCTCGAAATGAACTGGATTTAATCAGAGCTAATAGCTTGGAATTTGATATCGAAACCCCATATCCAATCCTGGTATTAATGGAAAGGCAGAAGAAAGTTTTTGATAAAGGTGGTACCATGCGACTGGGAAATTATGATTGTAAGTTGAAACCCGATACCCGTGCTTATCAAATCTATAAAAAAGCTACAATAAAAGAAAGACATCGCCATCGCTATGAATTTAACAATGATTTTTTGTCAAAATTTGAGCAAAGTGGTATAATATTTAGTGGAGTTAATTTAGAGAATAATTTAGTTGAAATCTTTGAACTTAAAAATCATCCCTGGTTTATTGGAATGCAATTTCATCCTGAATTTAAATCCAGGCCAAATAACCCTCATCCAATGTTTGTAAGCTTTATTGAAGCAGCAATAAAAAATGCCAGTACTTCTGAGAAGGGTGCATAGAAAAGATTATATTTGGAGTAATAGATGGATGCTTTGATTCTTGCCGGTGGGGAAAATGCAAAACCATTAGAGAATAACCACAAAATATACAATAAGGCATTGTTGATGATAAACAATATCCCTATGGTAGAATATGTTGTTGATGCCTTGAATGAGGCAAAGGACATACAGAATGTTTATGTCATTGGCCCAAAAATAGAACTGATGCCACATATTGGGGAAAAAGTGAGTCAAATAATAGATGCTACTGATTCAATTGTGGAGAATGTAAATATTGGTATTTCTCATATAAATAATGACGAGAAGATTATGATATTAACATCAGATGTACCTTTGATTACCGGTAAAATGATTGATGATTTTATTGAAGAATGCCAAAACTATGAAGCTTTTTTGTATTATCCTGTTATAAAAAAAGAACTGATAATAAAAAAATTTCCTCAAACCATTCGTTCTTATGCCAGTTTAAAGGAAGGTACTTTCTGTGGCGGCAATATGGTAATGATGTCAAGTTCCCTATTCACTACAAATAAGGCGCTGTTAGATGAAGTTTTTCAAAAAAGGAAGGATATTCTAAAATATGCTGCCTTATTAGGGGCAAAGTTTATTATTAAGTACCTATTCAAGTGTCTTACTATACAGGAAATTGAGGATAGGGCTGCAGAAATAGTAGGGTACCCGGTAAAAGCTATTATGGTAAATTATCCTGAAATGATGATTGATCTGGATAAATTAAGTGATTATGAATTAATTTTGCAAGCATTAAATAAATAGATTCAAAATAGTTCTCTTTAAATAATTATAAAATGCAAAAAAATGTCAAAAAGTATTGCCTTTTTCAAAGGAAGTGATATAATTTTATTATAAAAATAACTCCAGGGTTATTCTTCATGAAATTTGTCCCACTATATTTTCTTTAATAAGTGAATGTTATCATTGGATATGTTAATGTTGTTGGATTAATATGTACAATTTTGAACATTTATCTGAGGGCAATTGAATTCAAGTAAATTTTGTTGATAAAAGTTATGTTTCCTCATAGGATTTGCATGAATTATTATAGAATTATTAAAGAAGATTATTATGTAAGAACAAAAAATAGTGATTATAAATATGTAAATAACTGCTCTATTTACTAATATGCAAATTTACTTATAACTTAAAAATTACCAAAAGCTTGAGGGGGTTTTATTTTGGAACTAAATGAATTAAAAGAAATGAAAATTAATGAATTATGTAAGATTGCAAATGAATATGATATTAACAACTGCGCACGTATGAAAAAGACTGACTTAATTTTTAATATTTTGAAGGCACAAACAGAAAAAAAAGGGTATATGTTTTCAGAGGGAATATTAGATATTATGAAAGAAGGTTTTGGTTTCCTGCGTACAGGTGGCTATTTACCCAGCACTAATGATATATATATATCTCCGTCACAAATTAAAAGATTCAATTTAAGCAATGGCGATATTGTTTCCGGACAGGTTCGCTATCCAAAAGAGGGAGAACGTTACTTCGCACTGCTAAAGGTTGAAGCAGTTAACCATGAGGACCCTGAAATTTCCAAGGACCGTATTGATTTTGAAAACCTCACTCCCCTTTTTCCTGATAAGAAGTTTGCATTGGAAACAAAACCATACGAACTTTCTACCCGGGTAATTGATTTATTTGCCCCTATTGGAAAAGGGCAAAGAGGATTAATTGTTTCACCTCCAAAAGCTGGTAAAACAATTTTATTGGAAAAAATTGCCAATGGAATAACTGCAAACCACCCGGAAACTACTTTAATGATTTTATTGATTGATGAAAGACCGGAGGAAGTCACCGGGATGAGACGTTCTGTTCATAACGCTGAAGTGATTAGCTCTACTTTCGATCAGCCAATTAATAATCACATTAAAGTAGCAGAGATTGTCCTGGAAAGGGCAAAAAGACTGGTAGAACTGAAGCATGATGTAGTAATTTTACTGGATAGCATCACCAGATTGGCCAGGGCTTATAATCTGAATATTCCTACAAGTGGTAAGACCTTATCAGGGGGCTTGGATTCTACTGCCTTATATTTTCCCAAGAGATTTTTTGGGGCCGCCAGAAATATTGAAGAAGGTGGCAGTTTAACTATACTGGCAACGGCATTAGTTGAAACCGGTAGCCGGATGGATGATGTTATTTTTGAAGAATTTAAAGGTACCGGAAATATGGAATTACGTCTTGACCGAGAAATAGCTGATAGTAGAATTTTCCCGGCAATTGATATTAAGCGTTCAGGTACCAGAAGGGAAG
>CAZWUL010000032.1:0-11417 GCA_964636625.1 uncultured Atribacterota bacterium
TTCTTTTTCTATCGAAAATCACTTCTTTCGAAAAATAGTTGTCAAAAAACAATCGCATTTTTACTGCGTTATTTTAATTAAGTATAAAGAATTTAATTATTTTCTTTATTGAATTAGGGTGGTACCACGAGACCTTCGTCCCTATTTTTATAATATTAAATAAAAATATGGATGAAGGTTTTTTATTTTTGGGAGTATGTCTAGGGTTCCGTTTTAAAAAAAGTCTGGTCCGAGGGACATAAAGTGTATTTTATAAATGCACTACACCGTGGGTAAAAAAGACCCCAGCGGATAGGTCCCTTGTCTGATTATTTATTTAAAGGACTATCTAAGGGGTCTTTCTATATATTCTGTTAAATATAATACAAATTAAATAATTAATTTTAAATTAATAAAAGACATTAAAATCCAAAAAATGCATAAAGGAGGGATAATAAAGTGAAATTAAGTGGAACAGAAATAGTAGTGGAATGTCTCAGAAGAGAGAAAGTAGAGGTGGTCTTCGGCATACCCGGCGGCGCTATTATGCCCCTATATGATACTATAGATAAAAATCCTTCTTTTCGGCATATTTTAACGAAACATGAACAGGGTGCAGCTCATGCTGCTGACGGTTATGCCAGGGCAACTGGTAAAGTTGGTGTCTGTTTTGCGACTTCAGGTCCGGGTGCTACTAATTTAGTAACCGGCCTGGCTAATGCCTATCTTGATTCCATTCCAGTCGTTGCCTTTACCGGACAGGTGATTTCTCCATTAATTGGCACAGACGCATTCCAAGAAGTTGATATTACCGGGATTACTTTACCAATTACTAAAAATAATTATCTGGTAATGGATGTAAAAAATCTGGCATCTACCATTAAAGAAGCCTTTTATCTGGCACGAACCGGTAGACCCGGTCCAGTTTTAATAGATTTACCGAAGGATGTCCAAAACGCTAAAACAGATTTTCATTATCCTGAAAAGAGTAGATACTCAGGTTATCGGCCTACAATCAAGGGAAATTTAAATCAAATTAAAAAGGCAACTAAGACTATTCAGGAATCCAGAAAGCCCATCATTTATGCCGGCGGTGGGATTATTACTTCTAACGCCGCAAATGAGCTAAAAATATTTGTTGAGAAAACCAATATCCCGGTTACTACTACCTTAACAGGATTAGGCTCTTTTCCTGAAAACAGTCCCCTGTCTTTAGGAATGCTGGGAATGCATGGCCTGGCGAGTGCTAACATTGCAATAAGTGAATCAGACTTAATCATTGCCCTGGGAACAAGATTTGACGATAGAGTTACTGGAGACATTAAAAGCTTTTGCCCAAAAGCAAAGTTTATCCATGTTGATATTGACCCAGCAGAAATAAGCAAAAATATAAAAGTTGACATTCCTATTGTAGGAGATGTCAAATATGTGCTTTCCAAACTAACTCATTTGTCTGAACCTAAAAAAGAAAAAGAATGGCTTGCAGAGATTGCTGAATTAAAAAAGAAAAATCCATTGCAATATAGTCGAGATGAACTGCTAAGACCACAATACATTATTGAAAAATTAAGTGAAATTACAAAAGGTGATGCAATTATAGTTACTGATGTCGGCCAGCACCAGATGTGGGCAGCCCAATACTATCAATACCTGCATCCAAGAAACTTTATATCTTCCGGTGGGTTAGGAACTATGGGTTTTGGGTTGCCGGCTGCGATTGGGGCACAGATTGGTTGTCCCAAGAAAAAAGTAATATGCATATCAGGAGATGGCGGATTTCAAATGAATTCCCAGGAACTGGCAACTGCTGTAATGAACAAATTACCAATAGTTACTATTGTAATGAATAATGGGTACTTGGGCATGGTACGGCAATGGCAGGAGCTATTCTTTCAAAAGAGATACTCATCAACCAGCCTGGAAGGTAGTCCTGATTTCTCAAAGCTAGTCCAGGTTTATGGCGGGAAGGGAATAAAAGTAACTTCCAAAAATGATTTAGATGCAGCTTTGAAAGAAGCACTGTCAAGTGAGCAATTTGTATTACTTGATTGTTTAATACCACCTGAAGAAAATGTCTTTCCGATGGTTTCACCGGGAGAGGCAATTAATAAGATGTTAGGAGTCGATCAGTCATGAAACATACTATTGCTATTTTAGTAAAAGATACTCCGGGAGTCCTTGCCAGGATTTCCAGCCTGTTTAACAGAAGGCAATTCAATATAGAAAGCATTGCAGCAGGTCACTCAGAAAAAAAGGGAATTACCCGCATAACAATTGTTGCCCAGGGAGAAGCAGGTATACTGGAACAAATCACCAAGCAATTAAATAAGCTTGTTGATGTACTTAAAGTCAGGGATCTTCCCAGGGAAAAATCCGTTGAGAGAGAATTGGCTTTAATAAAGGTACAGACTAAGTCTACAGATCAAAGAACTGAAATTATGCAATTGGTAGAAGCTTTTCGAGGACATATAATTGACATAGATAAACAGGCACTTACTATCGAAATAACCGGGACTCAAGAGAAAATTAATGCGAAATTAAAACTTCTGGATTCTTTTGGCATTTTAGAAATATCTCGGACAGGGAAAATTGCTTTATACCGAGGTGCTGACAGGATATTAAATTAATTGTTATTTAGTAATTGGATAATTATGTAATCATACAAATATCAAAACCAAAAATATCTAATATAAATATTTAAGGAGGAGTTTTTTATGGCAAAAATTTATTATGATAAGGATGCCCAAAAAAGTTTTTTGGAAAACAAAACAGTAGCTGTTATCGGGTATGGGAGCCAGGGAAGAGGTCAAGCACTAAATCTAAAAGATAGTGGAATTGATGTTGTTGTAGGCTTAAGAAAAAATGGTTCATCCTGGGAAAAGGCAAAGAAAGATGGACTGAATGTTGAAATAATTGAAGATGCTGTTAAAAAAGCAGATATTATCCAAATGTTATTGCCTGATGAAGTACAACCTCAAGTATTTTGTTCATGCAATATATTTGAAAACTTGACAGAAGGTAATGTTTTAATGTTTTCTCATGGTTTTAATATTCACTTTAAACAAATTGTCCCTCCCAAAAATGTTGATGTTATTATGGTAGCACCAAAAAGCCCTGGTTCAATCTTGAGAAAAATATACACTCAAGGGCGCGGTGTTCCTAATTTAATTGCAGTTTATCAAGATTTTAGTGGAAATGCTAAAAATATTGCCCTGGCATACTCCCAGGCAATTGGTGGTACAAGAGCAGGAGTTATAGAAACAACTTTTAAAGAAGAAACAGAAACAGACCTTTTTGGAGAACAATCAGTTTTGTGTGGTGGAGTCACTGCCATGATTCAAGCAGGATTTGACACCCTGGTGGAAGCTGGATACCAGCCAGAAATAGCCTATTTCGAATGCCTTCATGAGTTAAAATTAATTGTTGACCTGATTTATGCAGGAGGAATTACTCGTATGCGTGATGATGTGAGTAATACTGCCGAATACGGTGATTTAAAATCTGGTAAACGTATTATTACCCAAGAAACAAGAAAAGAAATGAAAAAGATACTGGCTGAAATTCAGGATGGCACCTTTGCCAAGGATTGGCTATTAGAGAACCAGGTAGGAAGACCATTCTTTAATGCTATGAGAGACAAGGAATCAAATTTCCTTATTGAAAAAGTTGGCAAAGAAATAAGAGCTATGATTCCCTGGATTGATGAAGAATAAAAATAATATTAAATAATAAATCTGCCCCTACGTCAATCTAATAAAGATGCATATATAGGGGCAGATTGCTATTTTTATTTAGACAACGCATTCTCAATTGATTTTAATACTGCCTTAGTATGTACTGTTGCCCCTGATACAGTATCAATCTGCAATGATTGCTCTTCTTCCACTTTTTTAAAGACCTTTTCACCTATATCCTTAATACCTGACATATTTGAGGCCTGAAGAAGCTTAATATCGGTAATCTTATGGTTTTTTACAGTTACTTCCAGTTTATTCTTCCAACGACCACCAGTAAATTCTCCCTGGTATACCCCATCCTCAATTTTTTCCAAATCCACCTCATTAATTGCCATTTTGCGATATTTACTTAAACCCTGGTTAAAATAAATAAATGCTGCTCCAGCTGCAACTAATAATATGACTACAATATATAGCAAAATCCTTAACATCTTATTTTTTATCCTCCCTAACATAACAAATCTCCATATTATATAAAACTATATTTGAAAAATTTCAAAACCCTTTTCAATTAAATGAAATTTTTTTACCAAGTTGTGGGAAAGATATATCCTTTTATCAGTTACAATTATTAATTCAACATCTCCGAAATGTTTAATAAGTTCAACTCCCTTCCCCATTCCTAAAATAAATATTGTTGTAGCCAATACATCAGCCAGCATAGAATCTGGATGAATTACAGTAACACTTCTTAATTCGCTCTTAGCAGGATAACCAGTATACGGATCCAAAATATGATGAAAAAGCCTATTGCCTTTCTGGAAGAATCGCTCATAATCACCTGAAGTCACTACAGATGTATCTGCCAGTAAAACTATTCCCAGGCATTTATCTCTATCGCGGTTGGGATTTTGTATTCCTACTCCCCAGGGTGCGCCATCATAGCGAGAACCTAGCAAACTTACATTTCCCCCTAAATTAATTATACCGGACTTAATACCCATTTCTCTATACAACTCAATAATTCGGTTGGCAGCATAGCCCTTTGCTATGCCTCCCAGCTCGATTTTTTGACCTTTTCGCTCCAGTTTTACCTTTTTATTATCTTCATCAAGCAATATCCCCTCATAATCTACCAGTTTAAGAGTTTTTTCAATCAAAGATTCAGGCGGCACTTTTTCTAACTTTCCATAATATTGCCAAAGAGCAGTTAAAGCTGCAACAGAAATATCAAAGACCCCTTTTGTCAGCCGAGCGTATCTCTTAGACTCTTCAATTACAAAGAATAATTCCGGACTTACGGTAATCCAGGATTGGCCAGCCTTGTAATTAATATGGCTTATCTGGCTGGAAGTATTATAGAAACTCATCATTTGTTCTATTTTATCAATGAGCTGTATTGATTTTTCAGCAACCTTTTTTCCTTCTAATTCAGATACATTTATTTTGATAGACACTATTGTCCCCATAGACTGATGTAGCTGAATATATTCAGAGTTTTTGACTTGCTTTGGAGAACTTTTTATATAAAAATAATTATCCAAGCTGTTACCCTTATTATACGAATATAATGTTAAATTTTTACTTGATATTATAGGCAAACAAGCGTTATTTTTTTGATTAATTATATCATATTCAGGAAATAGAAAATAAAAAAATATTATTATAAATTAGCTGTTAAAATACAATGGCACTTTATATATTTTTTTTTAGATATAAAATTTTCTGGAATTTTTTATTATTAATAAGGTATAATTAAAAAGGATTGCGATAAGATGATAAAGGCAACCTATTTTTAAAATAGGACGCAAAGTCATGGGTCTAGTACTTTTAATTTTGTAGTTTAAATAACGGATAATAATGATTGCCAGACTGCCAAACCATATCGCTATCACAAGTACTACTGTCCCTATTTTAGTGCATATATTTAATTGTAATCTGCAGTTTTGCAATCTATCCTATAACTATTATTTCAAATTTTTTTATTTTCTGATTAACTATTAGTATCCAAGAACTTAAATATTAACTATGAGTGGAGACTACATGACTAATAAAAATAAAATAAATAAAAAAGAAAGTGAAAACTTAAACAGGGTTCTTTATAATATATCGAAGGCGGCAAATTCTGATATATCATTACAGGAACTTTATAATATTATCTATAAAGAAATAAATACAGTTATCGATGCAACCAATTTTCACATAGCTTTATTCAACCAGGAAAAGGTATTTTTTGCCTACTTTGTTGATGAAAAAGATGAACTTGATAAACAAGTCGACCAATATAGCGTTACTGACACCCTGGCAAATTATAATATTAAATATGGAAAATCTTTGTTGGTTAATTATCCTCAAATCAGAGAATTGGCGGATAAAGGATCAATAAAACTATCCAAAATCGGTACTCTTACTAATGAAACATCCTGGCTTGGTGTCCCCCTTAAAATCAGCGATAATACAATTGGTTCAATGGCAGTGGTAAATTATCAAATTCCAAATATTTATTCTGAAAAAGATATTCACTTAATGGAATTTGTATCAGAACAAATAGCTACTGTTATTGAAAGAAAACAATTTGAAGAATCATTAAGGCAGAGCCGTCTTGAGTTCTCTCAACTATTTCGATACAGCCCAGAAGCCTTAGCATATACTGATCCGGAAGGCACTATTTTAGATGTTAACTCACGTTTTACAGAAGTTTTTGGCTTTACCAGAGAAGAACTTCTCGGAAAAAATATTGACCAGGGATTTATTCAGCTGGAAAAAATTAATAAATTTGGACAGGAGATGACCAGGAAAGCCATTAAAGGCCCGGTTAAATTTGAAGCTATTCGGAAAAAGAAAGATGGTACTCAATTCCCGGTATTAATATCTGCTTCTCCTTTAAAAATTGATGAATATACTCAAAGAATAGTATGTCTTTACCAGGATATTAGTGAGCGAAAAAAATTTGAAGAAAATATTCGCAATAATGAAGAAAAATTTGCCAATCTTTTTAGAAGCAATCCCCTAGCAGCAATTTATCATGATAATAAAGGTTACATCCTGGATGTTAATCCAGTATTTACAGAGTTATTTGGATATACCCTAAATGAAATTCAGGGTAAGAATATCGATGAAATAAATTTTTACCCCTTTGATAAAATAGATGAAGGTAAAAATTTAACGAAAGAAGCTCAATACTCCAAACTTACAAAATATGAAACTATCCGGAGAAAAAATGATGGGACTATCATACCTGTTCACATCTCAACTTCTCAGGTAAAAATTAATGAAAAAGTTCAAGGAGTTATTGCGCTTTACCAGGATATAACCGAACAAAAACAGAATGAAAGATTAAATCAAGTCCTTTATCATATTTCCCGGGCAGCAAATTCTCAAATCAGGCTCTCTGAACTTTATACAATTATCCATAATGAATTAAACCAGGTAATTGATGCAAAAAATTTTTATATAGCTTTGCTTGATAGAGAATCTGAGCGCCTGGATTTTGTCTATGCCTATGATGAAAAAGAAACAAACTTTTCCTCGGAGCATTTAACTTATAAAAACACTTTAACTGGCTACCTTCTCGAAGAAAGACAATCATTATTATTAAACTATCCTGATATTTGCAACTTAATCGATAAAGGAAATGTTAAGGACCCCGGAGAAATGACTGAAAAAATGTGCTGGCTGAGTGTACCTCTAAAAATTAAAGATGAAGTGATCGGAGCCATGACAGTCCAAAATTATCATAATCCAACAAGCTATAAGGAAAAAGACATAAAACTAATGGAAATTGTTTCTGATCAGGTTGCTACTGCCATTGTCCGTAAACAATACGAAGAAAAAATTACCTATATTAGTTTTCATGATTCTCTTACCGGACTATATAATCGAGCATACTTTGAGGAAGAATTAAAAAGAATGAACCACCCTCGTTATTATCCTATTAATGTTATCATGATTGATATAAACGGGTTAAAAGCCGTAAATGATGCTTTTGGACATCAGCAGGGAGACCAATTACTAAAAAATTTGGCCACCTTACTTCAAAGCACCTCCAGAAAAGGTGACATCCTGTCCCGTTTAGGTGGTGATGAATTTGCTATTATTCATCCTAATACTTCACTCTCTGATACAGAATCTTTTTGTCAACGTCTTCGAACTGCTTGTCTGAAAAATTCTTTTCAACCGGCTTTTCTTAATCCTAATATATCCATGGGATATGCCTCACAAAATGGTTTTTTCACAAGTTCTGAAGAACTTATGAAAGAAGCAGACAAAAAGATGTACCAGGATAAACTGTTTAATACCAAAACTCGGGAAAAACATCTCTTGAATGCCTTTTTGGAGATTCTGGCCAAAAGAGACCCACATACTGAAAAGCATGCAAGTGGTATGGAAGAAATAGCAATTAAAATGGGCAAAAAAATTCACTTGAATAATTATGATTTAAACCGTCTTCAACTATTAGCTTTATTGCACGATATCGGTAAAATTGGTATCCCTGATAAAATCCTGTTCAAACCAGATTTGCTTACTCCTACGGAATGGAAAAAAATGAAAGACCATTGTCAAATTGGATATCGTATTACAAAAAATATTCCTGATTTTTCTGCTATATGCAAGGAAATACTCTATCATCATGAAAAATGGGATGGCTCCGGATACCCAGTTGGATTAAAAGGCAAGGAAATTCCTTTGCTATCCAGAATTATATCAATTATAGATGCCTATAATGCAATGCAATCTAAGAGACCTTATAAAAAAACAAAGATTCATGAAGAGGCATTAGGGGAAATTAAAAGAAATTCGGGGAGTCAATTTGACCCTAACCTGGTCTCCATTTTTATAAATATGATAAAAGAAAATTTCAAATAATTATCCTCTAACAGGTTATTAACAAACATTGCAATCTCCTGCCCTATAAAACTGCTGTGCAAAATATTTTTTAAAATTTACAAAGATAAAATTATTGTTTAAAGTAAATATCGCACCCGCATAGCAGGTGGTTTAAAAACTTCTAAAAGGAGTTTAACTTTTTTTCTCTTTTTCTTTCGATTATGTATTTATACTTTTAGCCATAATCCTTCTTAAGCAATAGTATTTCCAGCTTTGGACTTCAGGTTAAAGATTATCATCTGGCTTATTTTAATCTTTTTATGGTTAAATAAAATTACCCGGTTTAGAAAACCGGGTAATTTTATTTAGGAGGTTTAAAAATGAAAAAGTTATTTGTTGGATTAATAAGTTTAGCAACTTTTTAATTTGAAAAAAATTTTAACATATATTTATAATATGTCAAGGGGGATTAAGAAAATTTCCCCAGAGTATTAATTTTTTCTTTTAGCCATGCAGAATATACAGGTACTGCACCAACCTGGCTGGCAACAAATGCTCCCATTTGACTTGCAAATAAACCTGATTCTACCGGACTCAAGCCTGATAAAAAAGAAAATAAAAACGCAGCACTATAACTATCCCCGGCACCCACTGTATCAACAACCTTCACTTTTACCCCCGGAATCTGAAAAAAATTTTGTCCGTCATAGACTATTGAACCATGTTCCCCCAAAGTTATACAAATTATTTTAAGAGAGTATTCTGAGGATATAGTATGACAAAATTGTTCTTTACTTACTACTTTCCCTAATAAGAGTTCAGAAAGAGTTATGACTTCTTCTTCGTTTAATTTTAACATGTTGCTAAAGTGTAAGGAATGCTCAATCCACTCTTTTTGATAAAAATTCTGTCGAAGATTGACATCATAGAAAATATACTGGCACTGTAAGTGTGACAATAAATCATAAAGAAGATTTCGATTCGACTCTGTGCGTTGAGCTAATGTGCCAAAACAGAAAGCGAACCAATTCTCTTTAAATAAAAGATCCCTGAAACCCTCATTTAAGTTAATCTGATCCCAGGCCGTATCTTTATGTATAGTATATTTGGGATGTCCCTTATGGTTTAAGTAAACATCAACTTTTCCGGTAGATAAAACTGAGTGAATTGAAATATAATTAGTATCTAAATTGTATTCTTTGGCAATCTTCAATGCTTTTTCACCAAGAACATCTTTTCCCACAGATGATATATAGGTAGAGTGAATACCCATTTTAGCAAGATGACTTGCCAGGTTAAAAGGAGCTCCACCAATATGGGCTTCTCCTGCAATGATATCCCATAATAGTTCTCCAAATGACAATACTTTTATCATAATAGTTTTGCCTTTTTAATTTATTAATCAGTAAACTGTATAATAACTATCAAATAATAATCGCATTAAAGACAAATTTATATTTATTGCTCTTTCCATAAAGGCTTTCTTTTTTCTAAAAAAGCCTTAACTCCCTCTTCTGCATCTTTAGTTGTGCATAGGCTGGAAAAAAGTTCACCCATATAATCAATAGCCTCATGATAAGGCAAATCCTGCATCTGATATATTCCCTGCTTCCCTATCTGTAAAGCAAGAGGGCTTTTTTTAGCAATTTCTTGGGCAAATATCATAGTATGCTCTTTTAATTTAGCCATAGGAACAATTTCATTAACTATGCCCAGACGATATGCTTCTTCCGCAGGGACTGTTTTACCAGTAAGAATAAATTCCAGGGCCTTTTTTCGACCAATAATTTTCATAAGAGGTACTGCCGGACCTAAGCATATTAAACCTACATTTATAGCAGTAGTACCAAATTTTGCATTATCAGCCGCAATAGTAAAATCACTGGCAAATGCTAATCCTGCTCCATTTGCGACTGCATAGCCCTGGACAGATGTTATCACAATTTTTTTCATTCTTGCTATAGTATGATTGTGCTCATCCATTAAATGCAGGAATTTTCTATATTCCTGGGGTGTTTTATTCTTGAATTCATTCAAGGCTATTCCAGTTGAAAAATTTTTTCCCTTTGCCTTTATTATCACTACTTTAACTTTGTTGTCACTTTCAAATTCCCATAGTGCATCATTTAAAGCCCTGGCAAAAGGTACATCAAAAGTGTTATTTTGTTCAGGCCTATTCAAAGTAATTACCCCTATATTGTCAAGTAAATCAGTTAAAATACCCTTTTCAGCTGTCATTCTGATACTCCTTCCACTACCTTAAGTATTTTTGTACTTTAGATAACCAAATGATATAATAACAAAACATCAAAATCAAATATATTTAAACTAAGAATTCGCTCAAATACATAATCGATAATTGATTCTTATTCATTAGATTTACTTTATGGGGGTAAAAGCAATTGGCTAAAAATTCTGTGTTACAAAAATTTGTAGACTATGTCAGACTAACCTGGGATAGAAGACTCACCGAGTCAACAGGTGGAAATATGAGTATCAACATTAATAACAAAATATATATAACCCCTTCCTATTTCGTAAAACATTTTTTCACTATAGAAGATATTGTTATCACTGATATGGATGGCAAACAATTAGGGGGTAATTACAATGCTTCTTCGGAAATAAAAATGCATTTAAAAATTTATCAAAATAGAGAAGATGTTAAAAGTATTTTCCACGCTCATCCCAGGAATGGGCTCTTCTGCGCTATAAATAATATTAAAATATATACAAATGTATTACCTGAAGCAGCTTCTATGTTAGGCAATATTGCATATCTCTCTTATAGTCAACCAGGCACTGAAAAATTTGCAAAAGCTTTTATTAAGGACGTTAAAAAAGGTTGCAATGTATTTGTTTTGGAAAACCACGGTGTAACAACTTGTGGCGATTCATTAGAAACAGCATTTGTACGGTTGGAAACATTAGAAA
>CAZWUL010000033.1:0-10431 GCA_964636625.1 uncultured Atribacterota bacterium
GCTGGATTACTTCTTCTACCTCTTTTTTACCCAAGCCTACATCTATATAGAAGTCTTTAAAATCAGGTGCTTTTCTTTTCTCTGCTTCCTCTAAAACATGAATTGGCTTAGAACCTATGACTCCGATTAAATCTTTTTTCCCATGCACAATTACCCGTTGGGCAACCAAGGTCTTCGGGTCAAAACCACCAACCCTGGCAAACCTTATAAACCCGTTTTTATCAATAGATTTTACCAGGAACCCGATCTGATCCATATGAGCCGCCAGCATTATTTTTTTGTACACTTTTTGTCCATCGGCACCCTTTTTTAAGGCAATTACGTTTCCCATGCAATCTGTTTCTACATTATCACAAAAAATTTGCAACTCATCTTTAATAACCTCTGTCACAAGGCTTTCATAACCTGATATACCTGGCGTCTCACAGAGTTTTTTTAATAATTCCATATACAACTTTTCCTTTCTTTACTTATAAAATTACATATAAAATATACATTATACATTGTAATTTTGTATATCTTTAGTAAATACCGCACTCGCACAGTGGGTGACTTTAAGAACCTCTAGAAGAGGTTTAACTTTTTTACTTTTTTCTTTCGATTTATTATTTAACTTTTTCTTGCTTGTGAAAAGCTTTTCTAAGCTTTTCAAGGGCTTGTTTCGGGTCTTCCACAAAAATTTTAGAACCACTTAGAATATCCACAAAACCCAATTCATTTTTATAACGAGGAACTATGTGTCGATGCAAATGATTGATACTTGCACCAGAAACTTCTCCCAGATTGTATCCTATATTAAAACCCTGACAAGAGTAGAGCTCTTTTATTATCTTTATGGATAAAACCGTTAGTCGATGCATTTCAGATACTTCATCAGATGTCAACTCCTCAAGACCATCAACATGCCTATTGGGAAAAATCATCAAATGACCGGGATTGTATGGATACAGGTTAAGCGCTATTGTCATTAAACCTGTATTGATAATCGAGGAATCAACTACTTTTTTGTCATGAGCAATAATAGCACATAATATACAATCTACCTGCGGCCTATTGCCCTTGACATAATCAACCTTAGAAGGTATAAAAAGATGTCTCTTCATTTGTTGTTGCCTCACTTATAATCTTTATTATTTTGTTTTAATTTACCAATTTATCCTTAACAATAATTGAGTCACCTTTGATAATCGGGATAATATTATAGATATTTTTTTGAGCACAAAAGGCAATATCATCTTTTAACCCCATCTCAATAAGGTGATTACCCCAGACGCTTTTTTTCATCATCGCAATTAAATCACTGCCAGAATCACGGTATATAATAGATGCCACTGTTGAGTCATCAAAATGATAATCATTTTTATACAATTGGTATGCACAAGAAGACCTTATCATTCCAGCACAAACAGTGTCTTCCAAAGATACATTTCCCCTGTCACCTGCACAAACGAGTAATACCTTCCCGGCATAGGACAGGCAATGTTCTGACACTGCCTTATTATTTAAAAAACTCCCAACAATAATCTCTTTCGCACTTTTCGCCATTTCAATCGCTTTAACACCATTGGTGGTAGTCAGCAAAATTATCTTACCTTTAATCTTGTAATTATTATATTCCAGGGGAGAATTTCCAAGGTTAAAACCTGCAAGCTTTGCCCCATTTCTTTCTCCGCACAATAGAACTGATTCAGCAGGGTATTCATTTGCTCGAGCTCGTGCCTGTTCAGGCATATAAACAGGAATAATTTTCTCTGCACCGTAGTGAAGCGCAGTTGTGATAGTACTGCTGGCACGCAATACATCAATTACCACAACCAGGCAATCTGAAATATCTTTATTCTTTAATTCTTCCGGCAATAATACAATATCTAATCCAGTCACAGAAATATCCTTAATGCCAAATACTGGCTTCTTAAACCAAATTATTTTATGTTTTATGCACCATACTTGTTCAGCTTAAGGGCATTGGCAAGCATTAACTGCATGGCTTCCATGGCAGGAAAACGCCCTAATCCCCCTTTTGCAAATTCAACTTCACTAAAACGTTTTACATCATCTACACGGATATACCGCGAATAGAGCAGAAACGGATTTGGATGCCAGCTATGGGCGGCTAATACTGCCGGTGTTGAATGATCTCCTGTTATGGCTATGACATCAGGATTAAGCTCTAACATCAGGGGAATACAGCCATCTAATTCCTCGATTACTTTTACCTTTTCCTCATAGTTTCCATCTTCACCATAGCTATCTGTCTTTTTAATATGAATATAAAAGAAATCATATTTTTGATAATTATCTCTCATGCTAATAAATTCATCAGCAATAGTATCACCGGTATCAATAACATCCATGCCAACTAACTTAGCCAATCCACGGTACATGGGATAAGCAGCAATGGCAGCAGTTTTTAATTTAAAAACTTCATTCATGGAAGGCAACCCGGGATGTTTGGCAATTCCCCGTAGCAAGATAGCGTTCGCCGGGTGCTGTTCCTTTAGCACTTCCAACGCTCTGTCAATAAATTTATTTACAATCCTTACGCTTGCTTTGCTCTCTGGCTTCAGAGCCTCAGCATACTTTATTTTTTTACCGGTAACCTGTGGATCGGCATCTGATATACCATCCACTAATCCTTTTCCGCGAAAGACAACTACAAAGCGATGTTCTTTACCTGGTTTTATTAATACTTTTACACCATCTATTTCAGTTATTTTTTCCTGTAATAAACTACATATTTTCTGGTTTTTTTCTGTAGCTATTCTGCCCGCCCTGCGGTCAGTAATTATGCCATTGTCATCAATCGTGGCAAAATTACCGCGGCACGCCAGGTCATCTTCGGTTAGTTCAATATCAATACCCAGTGCTTCTAATACACCTCGGCCTATTTGGCATTTAATGGGGTCGTATCCAAATAAAGAAACATGGGCTGGACCACTTCCCGGGGTGATGCCACGAGCAATAGGATCGGTTAAGCCGCATACAGAGCGCTCAGCCAGCTTATCTAAATTAGGGGTACTGGCATATTCTAAAGCTGTTTTCCCGTCCCTGGAAGGCAAGTCTCCAACTCCATCAGCTACTAATAAGACAATTTTGGATTCTGATGAAATCGACAACTCTTTAATTAGTTCTTGTGTTATCATTTTCTCTCTCCTTTCTATTACCCTGTTAAAGAAATCATTTGTTTTAACCTTTCCTTTAAAAAGGTATTTCTTTTCACTGTTTTATTATTTTTAATAGCAATCCATAATGCTTTATGAGTTCCCACAATAATAACCATTTTTCGAGCTCTGGTAATAGCAGTATACAACAAATTTCGTTGCAGCAAAAGAAAATGTTGGGTCAACATTGGTATCACTACAACCGGGTACTCGCTACCCTGGCTTTTATGAACAGTAATAGCATAAGCCAGCACTAATTCATTTAACTCAGAAAAATCATATTCGACTATTCGGGTATAAAAAAGAACTTTTATTACCTGTTCTTCAATGTCAATTTCTTTGATATTCCCAATATCACCATTAAATACTTCTTTATCATAATTATTCCTGATTTGCATAACTTTATCATTGATTTTATACTGCTGATGACCGTATTTTAAGGTTTTTCCACCTGGGTTTAGAGTCTCTCTCATTAATTGATTGAGGCTATCTGCCCCGGCAGCTCCCTTATACATAGGCGTAAGTATTTGTATATCACGCATTGGGTTAAAGCAATAACTGCCTGGTAAACGTGAGGTGCACAAATTAACAATTTTTTTTGCTGCTTTCTCAGGGTCTTCTTCTTTCAAAAAATAAAAATCTCTTTCCTGTTTCCCTTTAAGAACCGGATACTTCCCCTGGTTTACTAAATGGGCATTCAGGACTATTAAACTCTTTTCTCTTTGTCTGAAGATATGAGTCAAACGAATTACCGGAATAGCATCTGAATCAATCATATCTTTTAATAAATTACCGGGGCCTACTGATGGCAGCTGATCAATATCCCCAATCAGAATTAAAAAAGTATTTTCTGTAACAGCTCGCAACAGGTGATTCATTAAAAGTATATCTATCATAGAAACTTCATCCAGGATGATAACATCTGCCCTGATTGGATTTGTTTCATCCTTGGTAAATCCTTTCTCTCTAGGATTATAAGCCAGTAAGCGATGGATGGTTTTGGCATTTCTCTGGGTAGCTTCACTCAATTTTTTTGCTGCTCTACCGGTTGGAGCTGCCAGCACTATTTTTAAGCCCAGCTCCTCAAATAACTCAATAAGCCCAATAGTAGTAGTAGTTTTACCGGTACCGGGGCCTCCGGTTAAGATTAAAACACGATGCAGGAGTACTTCCTTAATAGCCCTTTTTTGCTCAATAGCGAATTGAATGCGATACTTTTTTTCCAGCCCTCCTATCATGGAATCGATATTAATCTGGGCTAATTGCTGGGGGAATTTTATTAAAGCAGAAAGTTTTTTGCTAACTTCTTTCTCAGCATTAAAGTATAGCGGCAACCAAACCTGGTTATTTTTAATAATAATTTGCTGTTGGTTGTTCAAAACAGCGCATTCCTGCTCTACCTGTTCCCGGGTTGTCCCCAAAAGTTCTGCAGTCATATTGGTTAAATCATTATAATAAACAAAACAATGTCCTTGCCCAGCATTTTCATTCAGACAATACTTAATACCAGCCCTAATCCGGGAAGGTGAATCTTTTTCAATACCCAAATTTTGAGCGATTCTATCTGCAATTTTAAAACCAATTCCGAAAATATCATCTACCAGGCAATAGGGGTTGTCTTTTAATCTTTCAATTGCCCTGGAACCATATTGCTTGAATATCTTTACCGCATAGCCGGTGGTAATATTATAAGACTGTAAAAATAACATAACCTGCTTAATTTCTTTTTGTTCCTGCCAGGATTTCTTGATAAGCTCAATTCTTTTTTTGGCTATACCCTCTACTTCGCTTAACCTTTCGGGGTATTCTTCTATGATTTCCAGTGTCTTTTCTCCGAATTGGTCCACAATCCTGTTAGCCGTAGCGGGTCCTACTCCCTTAATTAACCCTGACCCAAGATAACGCCTTACGCCTTCCAGTGTAGTAGGTAGAATAATCTGATAATCATCAAAATTAAACTGCCATCCATAGCGGGAATCCAGATTCCACTTACCCTTAAACTGGTAGGTTTCCCCAATGCTTATGGCAACCATTTTACCAACTATGGTTGTCTCTTTTTTTTCGGGTTCATGCTGGTCAATACGGGCAATAACAAAACCATTTTCGTCATTATGATATACCAGCCTTTTAATTGTCCCTTTTATAGAAAAAACTTCTTCCATTAATACCTCAAGCTAATAACAAACTTCATTAGCTGTTTCCTTCCATTTTACCAGTGTATTTTATAAATTATTTTACAAATAGGTTATTATATTGCTTTAACCCATACTTTCCGGCTTCTGGGTCCATCAAATTCGCAAAAATAAATGCCCTGCCAGGTTCCCAATTTTAACTTACCATTTTCTACAATTACTGCTACCGAAGAACCCATTAAGCTTGCCTTGATATGGCCTGCAGAATTTCCTTCCAGATGAGTATAATTGTCATCAAAGGGGATTACTTTATTTAATTCCTGCAAAATGTCTGACTGAACACTGGCATCAGCATTTTCATTAATAGTAATACCTGCAGTAGTATGGGGAATAAAAACGAAACACAACCCTTCCTGATGGCCGCTTTCCTGAACTAAATTCTGGATTTCGGTAGTGATATCCAGCATCTGGGTTCTATCATGAGTCGAAATAGATAACATTTTTAACATAATCCTCTCCTCTGGTAACATTCAAATATTCTTTATTTGTACATTGTATCTATTTTTTAAAAAAAAGGAATAGCGCTTCAGCCTTTTATATTATCACATTTTATAGCCTATTCAAAGATAAACAGATATCCTCCTAAGGATTTTGCTAGCAGCTATAAAGATAGAAAACTGTAGCAAATGCTTTTATAAATCTAACAAAATACCTAAAACTGTCTTATATTTTCTTGACTGTTTAATGAATTTTGATATAATACTAACTATTAATAGCTACTATTAATTCTAATATTTTAAGGAGGTTTTATGAAAAATATTACTATTATCTTAACCTGCATATTAATGTTTTTAGGCTTTGCGATAAATACCATGGCTTCAGATTACCTTACCCAGGCAGATGCTCTCTATGAAAAAGATGATCTGGAAAAAGTTGCAGAATCACTACCTCTTTATCGGATAGCTGTAGAAGAAAATCCCGACAGCTATGAAGCAAACTGGAAAATGGCCAGGGCTTTAAGAGAATATGCAGACCTTTCTATGCAAGCAGATGTCGAAGATTGGAAAAATATCTGTAAAGAATATGGAAAAGAAGGACTCAAATATGCTGAAATTGCTCAAGATATGGAACCTGATAAGGTAGAAGGGAATTACTTTTACGGTTTATGCGCTGGAACTTATTCTGATGGAATCAGTATCCTGAAAGCTATCAGAGAAGGTTTAAGGAAAAAGACTGAGCGAGCCTTTGAAAAAGCCTATGAAATCGATAAAATGTATGATGATGCCGGTCCGATACTTGCATTGGGCAGGATGTGGCACCAATTACCAAAGCTTTATCGAAAAACACCCAGATCAGAGAATTACTTTGAAGAATACTATCAGCACTATCCAAAAAATCCACAGGGATTAGTATATTTTGCTGAATTGTTAATTACCCGTAATAAAGACGACCGGGCTAAAGAACTACTAGAAAAAGCTGCTCAAAGTGACCACCCCTATTTCAGTAATAGGGCTAAGGAATTATTGGAAGACAAATTCTAAGGAAAAATAAATCAAGTATACCTAATAGATAAAATAGACCAGGATAATAACCAGTTTTAAACAAATTTTCTTGGCCTATTTTATTTTTTATTGTTGGATTCTTATTATTTTTTCCTGTTCAGCCCATTTTTTTAATTCAAACAGACTTAATACTGCTCCAATAATGATATTAATATAAAAAGTAAACAATCTCCAGCCCCCCACATATATTCCCAATAAATGCTCGGCAACAAAGAAAGAAAAGAGTGAGACAAACCCCAATTCAGCAGCGCCACTGCCACCAGGTGTAGGCAAAAATGGTAAAACAAAAAAGATTAACACCTGAATAATCATCACCAAAGCATAATCCACTTGGATTTCCATAGCTAATAAGAGCAATGTGGCAATAGAAAAATACAAAAACCAATATACAGCAGTATAAAGAAAAATTAAAAATAACTCCATTAGATTTTCCAGTAGCAGATTGAAACTTTTATTGAATTGAACTGCCTGAAATGCAAGCCATTCAATTTTCTGTTCAGCATCTGGTTTGTCAAAATACTTTTGTAATAAAGGAACTTTTCTTAACCATTGAATAACTGAGTTGATTTTTTCTGGATTTCTTACAATCAGAATGAATAAAAAAATAGTTAATAAAGAAAAAAATATCGCGGCTACTAATAAAAGCCAGGATAGTAATTCATATTCTTCTACTGATTCTCTAAAATAAAAAAACAGAACAGGAGTCACAACCAAAAAAACAATGGTCTTAACAATTGGCCTAACCGTTGAAATCATAGTTGCTTTTCCTATAGGTATGCCGTTTTTTGTAAATAAGGCAATCTGGGCAGGAATAGTACCGGAGAAATACGGTGTGATTCCACCCAGAAAAAAACTAATATAAAATATTTTTACTGATTTCCAAAAGCCTATTTTTTCACCAATTGCTCTTGCAACAGTTTGAATTCTTAATCCTTCAACCATAAATGCCAGAAATATCGCAACTGCAGCAAAAACCAAGTAACTTTCCTTCATATGCTGTAAACTTTTCAGGGTATTCTTGTCAATAGTTAATAAAAAAACTAAAAGGAATACTGCTATACCTATAGTAAGTGTAAGAATAAGGCCTTTAACTATATTTTTCCTGCTAAAAATATTTTTTTCCAATATAATTCCGTCTCCAAACACTATAATAATATCTCGTATGCTGAAAATTCCTGGTATAATCTGATATAATAAAATAATAAGGCAAGCGGTTAAATTTAATTATTAAAATAGGCGGCTAATAAAAATATTAAAATATTATAATCAAATATCGAATATACTATATATTATTATAGGCTAAAAAAGCAAATAAGAAATTTAGTATTTTTTAGTAGCTTAGTAGCTGCCCCTGTTGATTTAGTAGTTATATCTTTCGACTATGCTATCAGGAAACAGGCAGAAATTCTGGTATTTTCACTACTTGAAATTTTTACAGTATATTTAGCCACAATTATAAAATTTCCACTAATGATTATTTTATAAAGGATTCCATTAGAAGTAATTATTTTTTCTAACTTGTTTAATATCTGGAATCAACCATTCTAATCCCAGCTCTACCAATTTGCCGTTGGACGGAATACCAGTCTGCCTATCCCAACCCATCATTTCATAGCGTAAAATAATAGCTTTTTTAAATTTTTCTTTATCAATGCCACCGGTTCCATCAAGTAACCCACCTTTAAAGTTTTGGAAAAATACCTCAGGTAATTTATCATCCTTTTCTGTAATTCCTTCTCTTAGATTAAATATTCTTGCCATATTAATGGAACGTTCGCTAACCTTCATTAATTCATACCAGGTAACACTCCATCCAGTAATTGATTTAATTAACTCTATTAATTCATCAAGGGTTCCAACACTTCTTGGTACATAACCAAAATCACATACACCCAAAATATCAAATAAAGACCATAAAAGGTCCAATTTTTTAAATAAGCCAACTTTTTTAGGGCCAATATCTGTAACATCAATATGTTCCAGAATGCCTAAACCTGCTGTCTGCTGTAAACCCCAGCTTTCTTCATCAGCAAAAAGAGTATCATGGGCTGCTTTCATATGGTCTGCCCCATAGTCTGACAAGGCATACTGTAACCCTACACCTGTTTTTACCCTTGGGTCATGCATTGGCACTTCCTGTCCTTTTACCTGATGTATATATTTTTTTGATTTATCCCCTATTTCATTGGCAGCTCGTAGACTTCCTTTGGAAAGCAATTTTCCTATATCTTTTTCTTTGAATACAATTTTTCTTATTAAACCCAGAATTGCTTCCTTATTCCCAAATTTAAGTTCAATACCATCAGTATCCTTTTTTGTCAACAAACCTTTTTCATAGCATTGCATGGCAAAAGCAATAGTCATACCCATAGAGATAGTGTCTACAGCATATTGATTACATAATTGATTAGCCTTCGCAATATAATCTAAATCATCAATACCACAAAGAGGACCAAGAGCGACTAAACTCTCGTATTCCGGACCTCCCAACTCGGGCTTAATTTTTAAGGATGAATTTTCTGAGCGAACAATTCTTTTACATGCAATTGGACAGGCATAACAAGTGCTATTACGGTCAAATATTCTTTTATGATACTCCTCTGATGATACCTTTTCAGCTCCCTCAAAATGATTATCAGACCAATTTCTAGTCGGTAACCAACCAGCTTGGGATGCTCCATTTATTGTGGCAACTGTACCATATTCCCTAAGACCTCTACTTAATGGGTTCTTCATTACTCTTATAGTAATATTTTTGGTAATTTTTCTTACTTTTTCAGGTGAATATTCCTTAATATCATTAGTCCCTCTTACTACAATTGCTTTTAACTTCTTTGATCCCATAACCGCTCCCAGCCCATTACGTCCATTAAAGTGATGAAGTTCATTAACAATATTGGCAAAATATACCAAATTCTCTCCTGCAGGACCAATCTGTGCTATTCTTATTTTATTATCTGAACATTCTTCTCTTAAAAGCTCCTGGGTTTCTAGTGTATCCTTACCCCATAAATGTCTAGCATCTCTTATTTCAACTTGGTCATTTTTGATGAATATATATACAGGTTTTGAAGACATTCCTTTGATAACAATGGTATCAAATCCTGCTTTTTTAAGTTCCGGACCCCAGTAACCACCTGCTTCCGATTCACCCTGGGCATTTGTTAATGGTGACTTTGCACAAACAGTATAACGGTTAATCATGGGTGCTTTGGAACCTACAACAGCACTGGTAGCAAAAATCAAGGTATTACCAGGTGAGAGTGCATCTGTTCCTGGTTTCATTTCCTTTAACATATAATATAAACCTATACCTCTTCCACCCCAATATTTTCTATAAAATTTCTCATCAGGATTTTCTATGTGAACCTTTTTTTTACTTAAATCAACATGTAAAATATTTCCACAGTAACCATAACTCATAGAATATCATCCTTTCTTATTTTTCTATTACTTGTTTTTTATTTTAATTATCTTTTGGGCTATCTTTTCGGCATCAAAACCCAAATATTGGGCAACTTCATCCCCAGGTCCACTTTCACCAAATCTACGAATAAAAACTCCCAGAGACAGCTG
>CAZWUL010000034.1:0-10013 GCA_964636625.1 uncultured Atribacterota bacterium
CAAAAAACATGGCTATTATTTCAAATTCTTTTTTATCATACTATTCTTTGTTTTCCTATCCGCCTGTAACGGAATTAAACCCGCAGAACCAGTCATTCATTCCTTTGCTCCAGATGTATATGTTCTTGAGGAAGGTGATTCTGCCATCTTAAGCTGGTCGGTCACTGATGCTGATACTGTCACCATCAACCAGGGTATTGGAAATGTCTCTTTAAGCGGTTCTACCTCTGTAACCCCAACCGAAACCACTACCTATACCCTGACTGCCATCAATAACGCAGGTACCAGTACTGCCATATTTACCATTACAGTGAATCCTGTGTTCATCATAATACAAACAATCACGATACAACCAGGGCAGGCTAAGGGTAAAGACGCCATGGTTATATGTGATGATGAATCAGGTCCAAATAATAATAATTTTGGAGATAAAGACGATTTATTTATTGGAAATAATCCAGACTTTGACGCTGTAGCAAGAGCTTACCTACAGTTTGATTTAAGTGAAATACCAAACAATGCCGTTATTGTGAGCGCCTGTTTAAAATTATATCAGGCTAAAACCGGGGGGTCAGAAGGTTTTATTATTAGTGTTCACAGGGTATCCCAAAGCTGGCAGGAAGATACTATCACCTGGAATAATCAACCAAATTACCATAACATGCCAGAAAGCACAACTTCTGTTATATTAGGTGAAGAAACCTGGCTATCCTGGGATATCACCACTCTACTTCTGGAATGGTTGGATGGAAGTACGGTTAATTATGGAGTTGTTTTAAAGGATACAGATGAAGCTTCAGTCCATAGCTATATAACGTGTCATAGTTCTGAATACGGTTTCACTCCAAAGTGTCCCAAATTGGACATCAACTATTATATTCCATAATTAACAACTGATATGGTAGAATAAATACCAAAAGATGAGAAATAAAGGACATAAAATATTTTATCTTTCTCAAAAAGTTCTAAACACATCCAATAGGGGGAGCCAGCGAATCCAGCCCCTCAGCATTCAGCTGAGGGGCTTTTTAAATAAGAAGGATTTTTCTAGAGCCAATCTGGCAGAAGGGCCTAAAGGCTAGCCCTATATATCCTATTGTTAATTGATCGGTTTTAAGAGAAGAATTCCCTGCTTTTCTATTGCTATACCCTGAAAGAAATTGCCGAATATCTTGGTATGCATTCATTATACGACAGTCAGTAAGATAATCAAGAGAGTTGAAAATAAAGAAAACAGATATTTCAAGTCTATAACCACATAGTTACTCAACTATGTCTATTATAACTGCAAAACTACAGGAAACAGGAATTTTTACATAATTAATTCCTTCCTTAACTTGGTGTCCTATCATGCCAGAGCAGATCAGTGAAATTTTTTCAGATAAATCATTTTCCAGTTCAGAGCGAGAAGAAATCATCATAGGAGCTTGGTCAGTTGCTCTAAATATATGCATTCCAAGGGGAATCTCTTCTATAGTAAGAGCTTCTGAGGGAGTCATCATTCCTAAGAATAAGAATTCATCATCCATGTATATGTAATAGCTTTTTTCCGTTCTGTCGATACCTACAATTTCTGACATAGGTTCTATGTCTAGGGTAATGGTGACAATTCCAGTCGGAATGACCTCAACGGAATCACAGGCCGTCAAACTAATTATCATTAATACAGACAGTAAAATCAGGATAACTAAAGAAAAATACTTTTTCATTTTTTCCTCCTAATTCTTTTAACAATATTCTAAACTGAATATTATCCGTATAGAAAAACTTTATTATATTATACTATATTTCATCAAAATTCTATATTAGAAACAGAGTTTTACGGGATACTCTCGGATAGGCTCTAATTATCCAGAACTTTTTCCAAAAAGGTTCTACCTATTTTATGGCCCAACCTTTTTTATTGAAGAATAGATTTTCTCTCTTTTATCACTCAAACAAAAGTTGCGAAAATCGTTCTGTCTGGGGAGCCATCACGCACAGCCCTTCAGCATCCAGCTGAGGGGCTTTTGTTTTGATAAATTTATATTGCCTCTTTTGACTTCACCTGCTAAAATAATTATAAATATAGAAATACAACTACAAAAAGCTTATAAGATAAGCTAATCGTACTAGCTTTCAAAATAGAAAGCACCTATCAAAAAAAGGGAGTACCAGATCTCGCAAAAGGATAAACTATCCCACCCCTCATAAAGGGAATTTTTTCTATCTAATCCTGAAATATCGAACTTATTACTCATCATATAAAGATTCAAATATCTTTTTGGCTATCACCAAATCTTTATTGATCTGAAACGTAGCCCGTGTTCTACTTTTGTTACGATCTCACTTTTTCTTGATCACCAAATACCGAAAGGAGGGGATGAAATAAAAAGAGGATACTATAGCAACAAACTTTAAACATCCACTGAACAAGGAGAGTTTTTGAATTAAATTGATTGGAAAGCAAGAATAACATATATTTTTTTCCTAAAAGAGTGAGTAAACTATAGAAAAAGTAAAATGTTTCGTTTACTGTTTACCTTTAATTAGGAATCAGCTTAAAGATCCAGGTTTGATCTTTTTAAGCAAGGAGGTTTAAAAATGAATACGAAAAGAGTGTTTATCTTATTCTGTGTATTGTCTTTAGTGCTTATCTTTCTGGTAGCCTGTGACCAGCTTCCGCCCATCCATACCATCACAGTAACTTTTGGAGAAGGAGGCAGCATCAGTCCAGGAACGGAATGGGTCTTTGTGGAAGAAGGGGGTAGTCAGACTTTCTCCATCACTCCGCACGCATGTTACCAGATAGAACAGGTCCTGGTAGACGGTGTCTCCCAGGGAGCCATTGATAACTACACTTTTAGTGATGTCCAGCAAGACCACACCATCCAGGCCAGCTTTCTCTTGATCTCAGGAGTCCATAACACCACTACAAATACAGTGTACACTTCTATCCAGGCGGCCATTGACGCATCTTCCCCCGGGGATACCATCATCGCCTGTCCTGACACTTACTATGAAAACATTGTATTTAAGGGCAAATCCATCACCGTACAAAGTGTAGACCCCGAAGACCCCGATATTGTAGCTGCCACCATTATTGACGGAAACCAAGCTGGCACGGTAGTTAGATTTAGCTCAATGGATGATTCGACCCTGGCAGGATTTACCATTCAAAACGGTTATAGTGGAGGGACACCAACAGTAGACGCTGGCGGTGGAATTGTTATAACCAATAATTCTACCAGCATTATTGAATATAACAAAATTATTAATAATACGGCAGATTATGGCGGCGGTTTTTTTCTAACCCATAACAGTTCCCCCACTATCAGGTATAATATCATTAAAGACAACCAGGCAATACAGTCCGGCGGCGGCATTGATATGAACTATTGTCATCCCACCATTGAATATAATGAATTTATTAATAATACAGCCTACAGCTCAGGCGGAATCAGGGTATTGAATGGAACTGCGGTCATTCGTGGAAATACCATGGCCTACAATGCAGCTGAAACCTATGGGGGTGCAATTGGGGTGCAAAACAGTGAGGTCACCCTTGAAGACAATATCTTTAATCACAATAAAGCGTACGGTTTTGGTGGAGCGGTTTTGGTACATGAGGATAGTTATCTATTGCCTGATGATGTCCGCCTGACTGGTTGGGGAAGCCCCGGTGGTACCTATTATCGAGAGAATATTCCCAAAGATGACAGTAGACCGTCTGAACCAGTCAACGGACCAGCCGGCAACATCTTTACCGGTAACCGACACGACACTCCTTTAAAATACACTGAGGGTGCCCATGTCTATTTTTTTTATTATTTGTATTAAGCCAGACTATCGAAGAATAAGTGGCAGGGGATCTTTAATCTAAGATGTAAAAATGGCCAGAAATGGTAAACGGGTCACTTTGGTCTGATCTATAACTGATTCCTAATTTTAAAAAATGAGAGGTTTATTTAAAATAAAAAGAATTTTAAAAGAAAACAAAGACTATGTTGTATTGTTCTTTATTCTTATTGCCCTTAGCTTTATGACCAGTTGTACCGGAGCTCCCCGGGACCCACCTATCATTAATGATTTCAATACTGATGCTAGTGCTATCACTGAAGGAGAGACTGCAACATTAAGCTAGGAGGTCACCGATGCCACGATCTTTACCATCAGCCCAGATATAGGAGAAGTAGACCCTTCCAGCGGCTCATATGATGTTACCCCCACAGAGACCACCACCTATACCCTGACTGCCTTCAACGATGTCGGAAGTAGCACTGCTGAGGTAACCATCACCGTAAGTCCGGCTATTGTTGAACAAACCATAACCATTCAGCCTGATCCGAATGAGGGGAAGGATAGTTTTGTATCTTCTACTCTCCCTGATGGTAATTTTTTTAACTACGTATCTCTCCGTATAGGGATATGGGGTGATACTATACTTAGAGCTTACCTTCTGTTTGATTTAAGCACCTTACCGGCCGATGCGGTTATTACATCTGCTGATTTAAAACTTTATCAACATAGCAGTAATGGTACAGAAGATTTTATCATTGGTGTGTTTAAGATAACTGGTAACTGGGAGGAGAATACAATTACCTGGAATAACCAACCTGACTATCATCCGCTACCGGAAAGCATGGGTCCTGTTGTTATGGGTGATGTCACATGGCTGTCATGGGATATTAGCGCCTTGCTGCAGGGATGGGTTGATGGAAGTATTGGCAATCACGGGATAGTTCTGGAAAGCAGTGATACTATTTCTTTTAGTGAAGTTTTCTTTCGTTCTTCAGATAACCTGGATAATCCTGGTCAGCGTCCCAAACTAGAGATCACCTATTACATACCTTAGGCCAATAATATTATATGAGAAAAAGAATAACTAAAAAAGAGAAAGGGGGAGCCATATAAGGTTTCCTCTTTCTTGAAAAGCTCTAAAGCTGTCCAATAGGGGGAGCCAGCAAATCCCAGCCCTTCAGCATCCTGTTGAGGGGCTTTCTTATACCTTCTTATTTTCTTAAAAAAAAGATGACTTTTTTATTCAAATATAGTATATTGAAAAAAATAAAAAATATATATACAAATATAAATAATATACCTGCAAGCTCATTTTCTAACATGACAACCAAATATAGTACCCTGTAGGAAGATAACAGAAAAGTCTATCTCTCTATCCCTGAGAAAGCGCCCAAGAGGAAAGATACAAAATAGACGGTATCGAAACCTACCGGCAAAAAAGACTGTTATCAGACAGGACTCTGGAGAGCTTTTGGCTAGAAAAGCACCGAAGAGGCAATTCCCCAGGCCTTAGGAAGGTCTATAAGGGTTTTGTTTTAATGTGATTCCTAATACCTCCGGAAGAATCTTTCAGGTTCAAAAAGACAGAGTAAGATACCTTATCTTACCCTGTCTTTTTTTGTTCCGAAGTTTTTTGTCTTAACTTAAACCATTGATAGTGTTTTTTCGAGGAGGTGGTGAGTAGTTATTCTTTTTGTTTAGTATTTATCAAATAATTAATAATTTTAGAAAGAGAGGACTCTTAAAATGATTAAGATAGTAAAAAACAACAGAATGATTTTGACATTATTTACATTTTCTTTATTATTATTTTTCATTTCAAGCTGTGGTGGTGTTACTCCCGGCACTGACCCTCCTACCATCAGCTCCTTTACCGCTGACCCTCCCAGCATTACCGAGGGAGATAGCTCAACGCTTAGTTGGGTGGTAACCGGTGCTACGACCGTGAGTATCAACCAGGGCATTGGAACAGTTACTGGCACATCCGTTACCGTATCTCCAAAGGCTACCACAACTTACACTCTTACAGCCACCAATAGTGCAGGCAGCACAACGGATACGGTAACCGTTACAGTAGGTGCAGATATGGGAGAAGCCATTCAGGTTGTTATTGAGGATATCCTTCCGAATATTTCGGAAATTAAATCAGGCTTCCCCTATGTATGTCTAAAATTAGAATCACCTCTTCCCCCTGGAACCGTTATCGAGGAAGATTCTTTTTCGGATTTTAAAGCCCCTGTAAATATTATTTTAGGAGAAGAGATGTATTTCTTTTACCTGGATTTAGCCCCAAGGAGCTATTATGCCCATCCGGTGAAATACATTTTAGTCGATAAACAGGGAGAACACCAAATCCATGATGCCCAATGGTGGCCAAAGATTAACAACAAGATACCGGATATTATTGCTGAAGATACTCCTAATGAAGACTTTATTATTGCTTCGAATATTACTATAAAGAAGCCTATCGGAACTGTTCCTAATTATATTATTGATAAGATCATCAGTCAGTTCATGGAAGGTTTTATTGTGGTACAGGGATTAATGCCTGGTGAGAACTGTTTTGGGGATGCCAACAAGACTTATCTGAATGGCGTGAATTTCTTTAATGCCTATAAGAATGCATTTTCGCGGGTTGAAGGACTGGTGCAAAGCGATGCAGCTCAAGTATTAAATACCATTGATGCTATGGCTGGTGAAGGCAGAAGTGTTATTACCATCTTTATTATTGCTCACGGAAATGTTGATTGGGTTAAACTGGGAGGTCAGGGGTTTACCGCAAATCAGTTTAGGAATAAGATGGCAGAATACCCGGATATTGCATTTAATTTTATCTTAGGTTCCTGTCGTAGTGGGAGTTTTATCAATAATTTGAATACTCTGGACAATGTCTATGTTGTGCAAACAGCCTGTGCCTCAGATGAAAATGCGACAACAGATGTAGATGAATGGGGTTCATTTAATGATATTAACCCTTCTGATATAGGTAGTGAATGGACCAGCTCTTTAATTAAGGCCATGGATTTAATCGTCAATAATTCTGACCGACTGGGTACCATCCAGACTATGGCCAGTACCTATGGTGTACCGGTCACTTCTGTGTTAATATGTGAAGCCGGTTTTGGGGCGCTGGGTGCCAATCCGGGGCTTGGATTGTCTACTGATTATGATCTGACTCATGTCGTAGGTCATACTTCACCACGCTATTACTGTAAGACCGAGGTATTATATTAGTTTTTGTTTAGTTTTAAATAGTTTACTAGAAGGCTCAGCCTGCATAGCTGACCCTTCTAGTAGGTGATAATAGTGATAAAATAAAGCTTTATTTTTATTTAACCATTACCACTTTCAAGAAGGTGGTAATGGTTAAATAAAATGGTTTTACCATAAAAAGATTAAAAAAGCCAGATGATAATATTTTACCTGAAGTCCAAAGTTGGAAATACTATTGCTTAAGAAAGATTATAGCTAAAGGTATAAATAAAAAATCTAAAGAAAAATAGTAAAAAAGTCAAAATCCTTTCAAGAGTTCTTAAAGCCACCCGTTATGCGGGTGTAATATTTACCTGGATAATAACGCTATTGATAGTTTTTACATTTTTAATTTTTTCTGCTTCAAATACTGATCAAACAAATAGTGGCATAGTTATCAATGAAGAGAACCAATAAATATTGCCGCTTTTAACTTAACATGATGATACAATGTGATTACATAGGCACACAACCAAGAAAATATAGCATTTAAATTATCAAAACTAGCACGCAAAGCAGAATAGCACCTATCAAAAATAGGGAGTATCAGATCTGGCAAAAGGATAGACTCTCCCAACCCTCATAAAGTTAGATGGCTTCTATCTATTTTTTGAAAATCCCATTTCTTTCTATTATCCTTTTTACCAATATTACTTTATTTTTTACGAATAGCTTAGGAAGGATAATTTAAAAGAAATTACTATCAAGAGGGTTTATCGAAAATATCAAAATACTTAATTAAGATAAGGATAACAAGTGAAGGATCATTCTTGCTACAAGGAGTTAACTTAAATAGAAAATATTCAAATATAAGTTTTTTCATTTTTCACTAATCTAATCACATATACCATCTTTGAAACGAGAGGAATCCTACTTGAAACCAGAGAGTTATAGTAGCTGTATAAAGTACCTAAAAAAATTTGACATCTAATTCAGGAGCTATTTTCCATTTATCATAACAGGTCAATTTTTATATCTATTATCGGAAAATTTAAAACAACAAATACCTTATGAAGTTGAAAAGAGACCATAATTTTCTAATAATTATGATAAAATTAAAAATAAAATTATTAGCTATTTCTAAAATAATATCTCCAATTCTATCCCTTAAATATGAGTTAGAGACTTTTGTCTGTTATTACTTGACTAAACTATTGGCTTTATTGTATTTTATTTTAATTACTGCTTATTAACAGCTTAATATTTTATTTTTACAAAAAATTATTATAAAAATAAAGGTATTTTAAATTAACATAATTAAGTAAAAGAGGTGAAATATGTATTTTACAAAGAAAATATGGATATGTTTATTTTTGGCCATTGCATTAATATCTTTGCCGGTTTATGCGGAAAAGGACCTAGATGGTAGTCATGACCATCCCTTGATTTCCCGGTATGAGGGTTCGATTATCCTTTATTATGAGAGTGTTGAGTTTGACAAATATACCCTTGCACTGGGCAAAGTTACAAGAGAGATATTAGAAGAAGGACAATTATCCTCAAACCATGGTGTTACCCAAACTTATCGTGGAAACCCAACTACTCTAGAGCCTTCTGAATACCTATCTTTAGAGGGCAGGGTAACAAAAATAACCTATATCGGACCGGAAGAACGCTCTGTTTTAGAAATCTATCGCAATTACGAGAACGAGATAGAAAGAGCTGGTTTTGAAACTCTTTTTTCCGCCAGCGGAGAAGAGGTAAATGAATATGGTAATTGGCATGGCCTATTCTATCCTTTTACTGCAGAACGTTATGAACGAATATATTATTTGCAATCACCAGAAAATCCTCGTTATATGGCTGCCAAGCTAAGTAGAGCTGAAGGTGATGTTTATATATCTTTATACATTCATCAGGGAGGTATGCTAACACCGGCTCGTTCTGCACACCGGGGGAGAGCAAAAATACAAATTGATATTGTGGAAGTTCGGCCAATGGATGAAGGACTTTTGACTGTAGACACCATGTATGAAGATTTAGCTCGAAAAGGGTTTGTGTCCATTTACGGAATACAGTTTGATTATGATAGCGCTAAGGTTAAAAAGGAATCTGAGCATGCCTTGGGCGAGATAGCCATGTTGTTACAGGAATATATGGATTTCAATCTATACGTGGTAGGGCATACTGATGATGTTGGTTCGCTAGAGTACAATCTTTCTCTGTCTGAGAGACGGTCTGAAGCAATAGTAGATATTTTGGTCAACACCCATGGAATTGCTTCAAATCGTCTAATAGCTGCTGGAGTGGGCCCTTTGTCTCCTGTATCGAACAATAAAACAGAATCAGGTCAGGCAATGAACAGGAGAGTAGAGTTAGTTTTAAGACATTAAATAATACCAGACAATCAAAGCCCCTCAGTTTCCTGTTGTGGGGTTTTGATTAATTAATTCATATAAAGTAAGAGTTTTTTTCTACGATTTTAGACAAAATGTGGTATATTATATTCAATAAATAAAAGTTTATTCTGAGAATTAAAAATAGGATATAGAAAAATATTAAAAAGAGTTCTTTTTTAAATTATTTATTATTTTTATTTTTTACCAAAGCTATTCTTCTATCAAACTGTGCCTGTCTAGTATTTACCCTACCACTTTCTACCTGTATCACATATCCAAAATTTTATAAAGAGGGAAACACTATGAACAGAACTGGTGAAGATGATTTGACAAAAAAAGAAGTCGTAGAACAAGTTGAACAGAATCGCTGGAAAGTAATATTTGGAGGATTTCTGCTATCTTTAATGGGCGGGATGAGTTATGCATGGGGTTCATTTGTTGTTCCTCTTAGCAGGGATTGGGGATGGACTGTTGCCCAGGCAAACCTGCCTTTTACTGTGATGATTATTGTTTTTGCCATCACTATGATACCAGCAGGCTCGATCCAGGACAGGATAGGTCCCCGAAAAGTTGCCATGGTCGGGGCAGTGGTTTTCTTTATCGGATATGGGCTGGCTGCACTATTGCGCTTTATCCCAAATC
>CAZWUL010000035.1:0-9609 GCA_964636625.1 uncultured Atribacterota bacterium
CCTGTGGGGTTATTGGGAGTGTTTAAAATTATTAATTTACTTTTCTTAGAAATATTTTTAATAACATTTTCGGGCTTGAGTTTAAAATTATCTTTTTCTAAGGTTGGTATCAGTACAGGAATAGCATCACATAAAGAAGCTTGTGCATAATAGCTGGGATAATAAGGATCAGGTATTAATACTTCATCTCCTTTATCTAATATGGTTAGCATGGTAATCATCAGGGCATGTTGAGCCCCATGAGTCACAATGACTTCCTCTTTGTCAACCCTTACCCTGTTTCTCTTCCAATATTTGAGGGCAATAGCCCCTCGAAGCTCAAGATATCCTGCAACTGGAGTATAATGAGTAGCATTTTTTTCAATGACTGATTGAAAGGTCTTATTAATTATATTGCTATCTGTATTAAAATCGGGTTCTCCAATTCCCAGGCTAATTACATTATCATACCTGCCAGCATGATCAAATATCTCGCGGATTTTGGGATAAGCTAGCTGGCTAACTCTTTGTGAGATATTTTTATTAATCTTTAACACCTCCTTTGCCATAAATATTTTTGATTTATGAAATACCTGCTAGTTACATTTTTACTTTAAAATTTTCTACTCTGGATATTCCCCTTCTCGAAGATAGGTTAAAAGCTCTGCCCTGTTTAAATCCTTAATACCCAAATCCTCCAGGGTTAAACCACTTTCCCAGTAGTTTGTCTTAGTCATGACAGAGCCCAGTGTAATCATGGACTCAATGATTGGTACTTTGATATTGAATTTCTTTGCCAGCTCATAATAGAGATGACATCCCACAGGAATATCTTCAGTAATATAACGATTGTAAATAGAAAATGGCCCGGTTCCCAAAGCCAGCTTGTACTGCTCATTAAAAGGAACCACATAATTGGGTCCCATATGCTCTGAACCAAGGATATTTGAGCGAGAAAAAAATTCTTCATCTTCAAAATGTTGAATACCCACTCCTATTCCTTCAGCAATTTGACATATTTCTTTATACATCATTTTTTGGACTTCTGAAATAGAAGGACAATAAGTGTGAGAATAAATTGAAAATTCATATTTATCATAACCATAAATCAAGCCCCAGTTTTCCATTGTTCCCACCCCTAAAATAGTCCCGGGAACATGAAGTACCGGATTAACATTACTAAAAGCAATATCAACTACCGTGTCTCCTTGTACAGGATGCACAACAGAATCAAGAGAAGGTATATATTTTTTTGATTCAAAAAAAGCTTCCTGGTCTGTTAAAGGTAATGACGATCCTCTTAGAGAAATAGCCCAATAATTTATACTAACCTCAGGTATTTGCTGACCACCAAAACTTCGGATTCTGATTCCATAAGGCTGGCTGCTCCATTCGCCAATTATCACCTTTTTATTACAGCCCATTTCCCTCATCTTTTTTTTCATAATTAATGAACCAAAATTAGCAGTGGTGAAATGAATAACCATACCATCTTCTAAATGGGGAATTAATTTTTCCAGAAAAGCTTTATTGCCAATAGCCGGAAAACTCATAATAATTATACCTGCGCCCTGTACAGCTTCTTTTATATCAGAGGTTACCATATCTAATTTTGCCAGGCCTTCTCTTTTAAAGCCATAAAGACTCTGCTGTAATCCGGTTAAACGAATTTTTTTGTTATCTTTAATACAACCCAGGTTATCAAAAAATTCGGGGAGCTCATAAAGCCTTACTTCTTTCCCCTGATGGGCGGCACAGGCAGCATGACCACGTGCAGTTGCCCCTCCTCCCAGAACTGCAATCGGTTTATCTTTTAAATAACTCATATCAGTCATTTTCAGATCTCCTTTTTATAAATAAATATAGAGTCTTAAATTTATTTTTAAAAACGCCCTCCTAATACTAATCTTGGTAGCCATAGTGCTAATTCAGGAAAATAGGTAACAGCCATCAGGGTGGGCAAATAACCAAAAACAATAAATATCAGGGCTGGTTTTAATGTCTGTGACACTGGTGTCCTGGACATGCGGGCACCAAAATAAAGCGTTGGTGCAGTGGGTGGGGTCACATTACCCATTCCCAGGTTAACGCCGATAATTGCAGCAAAATGAATAGGGCTTACTCCCAGCGATATCGCTACAGGCAAGAGGATCGGGGTACAAAGAAGCATAGCACTTACATCATCCATTATCATCCCTATAATAATCATAAAAATATTCAGCATAAACAAAATGACATATTTATTAGTAGAAATGGCACTAAGAAAATTCATTATAATAGTGGGCAGATGCTCCTGTATATATATACGACTTAGCATCATGATACAATACATCATCAACATAACCACACCTGTAGTAGTGGCTGTTTCAATAATAACCTCTAAAAAATTCTTCTTATTTAATCCTTTATAAATGTAAAACCCCACGGGAACAGAATAAAGCACCGCTACTGCTGCAGCTTCTGTCGGGGTCATGATACCTCCATATATACCGCCCAGGACAATTACCGGCATAAATAGAGCCGGAGCAGCCTTTTTCCCTCTATTACCAAACATTTTAAATGTTGTCTTCATATCTAACGCTTCATTAACATGGACATCGGTATTATTTCTAAGCAAAATAAGATTAATGATACTCAAAAGGGCTGTTAACATGAGTCCCGGCCCTACTGTAGCAAGAAAACATGCCAGCACTGATTGCTGTCCAACCCAGGCATAAAGTATCATCTGGGAACTGGGAGGAATTAAAAGCCCTAAAGGGGCTGCACAGGATACCAATGCTGTCGCGTGTCCCATAGGGTAACCATTCTCACGCAATCTCGGGAACATGATGGAACCAATACATGATATGGTAGCTGCACAGCTACCTGAGATAGAACCAAATACTGCACTGGAGACCACTGCAACAACGCCTAGGCCTCCCTTGATTCTTCCAACAAAAACATCAACTAAATTGACCAGAGAGTTACCGATTCCGCCTCTATCCATCATTCCTCCAACCATAATAAAAAGCGGTATTGCCAGCAGCACAACTGAACTCATCTGGCTAAAACCATAAGGAAGCAAAAAACTTGGGTCATATCCCTGTACAATAACCATAAAAGTAGTAGATAACATAAAACAGAAAGGGACTGGAAGACCAAGAAGTAAGGTTACAATAATCAGTAATAAGGCTATAATAACATTCATATTTCAAACCCCCTTTTGCTCTCCATAACTAGAAAAAAATAAATGGTCATAATTAATCCCCCCTTAATTCGATAAAACCAAAAAGGCTTTCCAGGAAATAAATGACCGAATAAATTGACATCAGGAAATACCCGACAAAAATTGAAAACTGAGATACAACAATTGGGATCCTTAAACCTGTAGTACGGGGCATATACTTAAGGCAATGCGTTATCATGTCAATTGACCAATAAGTAAAGAGAATACAAAGTCCAGCCACAATCAAATTTATTATAACACTGAGAAACGCCTGATTTTTTTCACTCATCATTTGTGGTAATATATCAGCCTTGACATGACTTTTCTCATATACTCCGTAGGAACTTCCCATAAAATAAAGCCAAAATGCTGCTATAATTACAATTTCTTCAATCCCATAGAGGTCAGATCTAAAAACATACCTTAAAACTACCACTGCACACATAATAAGCACCACAAAGATGCTGGAAGCAATCATCAGCCATTTTTGGATAGCAATTAACATTCTCCACATTAATGATTTCTTAATTGCTTCAATTATTTTAATTGCATTCATTGTCTCCCTCTCTTTTTTTAATATAAAAAATAAGGCAGGATTTAAATCCTGCCTTATTTTTGTAAATTATAGGGATTCTTTTACCTTATCCAGAATATCTTTACCAAATTTATCTTCAAGTTTTGGCCAGGTCGTATTTCTTATATGTTCAGCTAATGCTTCTCTTTCTTCGGCTGTAAATTCTAATACTTCTATTCCATAATCAGCCATTAATTCCATATTTTCTTCATCAATAGCCTGCCAGTCTTTAAAACTTAAATCGGCCTCAATATCTACCGCATCATGAATAATTTTTTGTTCATCAGCACTTAGTGAATCCCAGAGTTCCTGGTTAATCAAAAATGCTGTCTGATCAAAGAGACAGTTGTACGGTATGTAGTAATTAATAACATCTCTGAAAACCTGGTAATTAATCTCAGAAGAACCGCCTATCCATCCGTCACAAACTCCTGTCTGAATAGCGCTGTAAGTGTCAGCATATGGTATGGAAGTGGTTCTGTAGCCCATATCCTGGGAAGTTTCTCTATAAACAGTAAGAGGGGCAACACGAATCAACGTATCTTTATCAGCTTTTGGGTCTGCATAATTTTCCGGTTTTTTGGCTGAACCGATACCTATAAACCCTTCACCATTAATCCTCAAAAGTTTGATTCCTAAATTTCCAATCGCCTCATCAATAAGACTATAGACATAGGAACCGGGAGAAAGCTGGTCTCTCATATCATCATAATTATCGGCCAGGAAAGGAAGAGAACCGATTTCGAGCATAACATCATATTCGCTGGGTATAAAAATTAACCCCATTTCAATAGTTCCTCTTTGTATTTCCTGGAAAACCTGTGTATAATCACCCAGCTGGTTCATCGGGAATACATCCATCTTGATTCTGCCTTCCGTGGCTTCCTCTACCTTCTCAGCAATCCTGTAGAGACCTTTTGTGGATCTGTACTCTATAGGTGAAATACCGGCTACCTTTATCACCAGCTCATCTTGTGCCAGCACTACATTTCCAATTGTGCCAAAAAGTAGGCTTACTATAAATATTACTAACAAAACTAATTTTATTTTTCTCATTTTAAATCTCCTTTTTTATTTAGTATTTTAAAATGCAAAAAATTTTTTATATTTATCACCTCTCTCTTTCTTTTTTTTGAATTCTTCCAGTCTATTTTAAGTAGCTCTGATAAAAAATTGTCAGAATCACTTCCATAATTATCAATTGCGGGCTTAGTCCTGGCATAGTAAATTGATTAACCCACCAGTGAGAACTCTGGTAATAGTAGTGGCATCTTCTAAATCAACATATTCCTCGGGGGAATGAACATTATCTCCATCTGCTCCTATTATAATTGTAGGAAGATTAGCCCTATTTTTATCTCCCAGGTAATTAAAGTCACCGATACTCATAAAACTGCTCAAAACAGGTTTTTGGCCTGTTAATTCTCTAAATGAATTCTCAAATTCTCTAACCAATGCATGGTCTTTCGGGGTAATGTAGGCTCCATATCCCTTGACTTCAGGATAAGGAGCATCCCTGAACCCAACCTCAACCTCTGACTTTAAATTCAATTTTTCTATTACTTCTTCTGCATCTTTTTTAACCTGTTCTTCAGTTTCGCCTACTACAACATGCCTATCAGCCAATATCCTACTTCTATCTGGCACTGAAATCGTTTCTCCTCCGCCCTCTATCTTTAACACGCACAAAGAACCTTCTCCGAGAAAAGGATGAGAACCCAATTTCATCCCTTCTAAGGCTGTAATAATTTTTGAGGCATCTACTAATGCATTTACCCCTAAATAGGGCATTGCCCCATGAGCGGATTTCCCTTTGACTTTAATCTCATATAAATAACGTCCTCTTGCCCCAATAAGCAGACAGGGATTATTGACACCTTTTGGTGCAAAAGCGGCGGCTGGCTCAGTTACAATTGCCATATCACAGGAATCTGTTATGCCATCTCTAATTAAGGCATCTGTTCCTAAACCATAAGGACCTTCTTCATCAACAACCGCTGTAAATAAAACTTTACCCTGTAAGTTGTCTTCAATTCCTTTTAATAATTCTATTGCAATCATAGCGGCAGCTAAACCTGATTTCATATCAAGAGCGCCCTGGCCATAAAGTTTATTTCCTTCAACCTCTGCACCAAATGGATCCCTCTTCCAATCACTGCAAATTTTCACAGTGTCCATATGGGCATTCAGGAGAATTACAGGTCCGTTATTATTGCCCACTTCCGCAATTACATTATGACCAGCAAATTTAGTCATCTTTGGTTCTGAAATCTTATGCAACCATGGTTCTAGATTAATTTTTTTTAGATAACTATTCACGAATTCAGTAATTTCCTGCTCTTCAAACCAGGGGCTGGGTATTTTTACCAAATCACTAATAAGCCCCTCAACTTTTCCGCGGTTAATTTCTGCAATCAGAGATTTATACTTATCTATTTTATTCATAACATCCCTCTTTCCAGGCTTCTCGCCTAGTAAACATCGCACCCGCAAAGCGGGTGGTTTTATGAACCTCTAAAAGATGTTTAACTTTTTTGCTCTTTTCCTTTCGATTTTTTATTGATACCTTTAGCTATAATCTTTCTTAAGCAATAGTATTTCCAATTTTGGAATTCAGGTGAAATATTATCATCTAGCTTATTTTAACCTTTTTATAGTAAAACCATTTTATTTAACCATTACCAACATTTTACAAGGTAGTTTTTATGGTTAAATAAAAACTAACAAACCTGCACAAAATAACAAAAAATTAACATGCACATTTACTCTAAAAATATATGTAGAAAAAAATTCACTATTTTACAATCTCAACCTGGCTGATTGCATCTATTTCTTCTAATTTAACCTTCACAAGCTCCCGATGAGAAGTGGGAACATTCTTCCCTACATAATCAGCCCTAATTGGTAGTTCTCGATGACCACGATCAATTAATACCACCAATTGTATGCATTTTGGTCTTCCCATATCAACTATGGCATCCATTGCTGCCCTGATAGTTCTCCCGGTATAAAGGACATCATCAACTAAAAGAATTTTTTTGTCCAGTATTTGAAAAGGTATTTCTGTCTTCATAACTATAGCATTAGGCTGTTTTTGTCTCAGATCATCCCTGTATAAAGTAATATCCAAAACACCTACAGGTATACTTCTTTTCTCAATATTGTAAATATTTTCTGAAATCCTTCTTGCCAGAAATTCACCTCTTGTTTTTATGCCAATAATACCTAAATCCTGTACTCCTTTATTTTTTTCGATTATCTCATGAGAAATCCTGAGCAGGGTGCGATCAATATCTCTTTTATTCATAATGACAGATGTATGTGAATATTCCAAACCTGTACTCCCATTATTAAAATATATTTTTGTTGTCCTTAATAATAAATCAGTTTTTTAAACTATCTATGGCACCATTTTATTCAATGTATTAATCTAATTATCTTGTTGCTTAAATTCTTGAAATAGCTTCTTCCAGAACATCCAATGCTTCTGCTAATTGCTCATCCGTAATTACCAGGGATACCAGCATCCTTAAGATATTCTTATTAATGCCAGCAGTGGGAACCAGTACTCCATTTTGAACACAGTATTGTACAATTTTTCCGGTTTCTTCCGCTGCAGGCTCCTTAGTATCTTGGTCTTTTACCAGTTCCAGAGCAGTCATGGCACCCAAACCTCTTACATCCCCAATGATATTATATTTATCTTTCATGGCCATGAATCTCTGCTTCAAGTACTCACCAATTTCAATTGCTCTATCCAATAAATTTTCTTCCTCAATAATTCGAATTACCTCCAAAGCAGCTTGACATCCTATAGGATTACCTACATAAGTACCTCCAACGCTGCCTCCAGGTAAGGCATCAGTAATTTCTTTTTTAGATATAACAGCGGAGAGCGGAATACCTGAAGCCAGAGATTTTGCCAAACAGGTGATATCAGGCTCGATATCCCAATGTTCGATTGCAAAAAATTTACCGGTCCTTCCTATCCCACATTGTATTTCATCTGTGACCATCAACATCCCATATTTAGTGCATAGCTCTCTAATATGTTCCAAAAAACCATTAACCGGTACATTAAAACCACCCTCTCCCTGGATAGGCTCTATAACTACCGCCGCAACCGTTTCCGGATTAACCAGGTTTGTCATAATTCTTTCAAATTCACTTATTTTAATGGAAGGACGATATTCAGTTGGGAATGGCAGGCGATATATTTCAGAGGCAAAAGGACCAAATTTATACTTATATGGCATTGCCTTATGGGTCATACTCATGGTTAAAAGAGTCCTGCCATGAAAAGAATTTTCGAAGACAATTACACCTGGTCTACCTGTGTAACCACGGGCTATTTTTACTGCATTTTCAATTGCCTCTGCTCCACAATTAAACAGCCCTACACTTTTTTTACTATTTCCGGGAGATAACTGACAAAGCTTCTCGGCTAATAAAACAAAAGATTCATAGGGTATCGCGGTAAAATCAGTATGTGTAAAATTCTCTACCTGCTTTTTTAAAGCAGCTACCACAGATGGGTGAGAATGACCAACCGCAAGACAACCCCAGCCACCTGTTAAATCTATAGAGCAATTTCCATCAACATCTGTAACCAGTGCTCCTTCTCCATGGTCAATATAGCCGGGAGAAAGAGAACCTCCCATTGGTTTAACTACATATTCCCCTCTTTTTTCAGCTATTTCTATTGATTTTGGGCCTGGAAGATCTGTTTTTAAAGATATAAACTTTTTCATTCTTACCATCTCCTTTATATGATTTTTAATTTATTTCTTTACAAATAAATTAAAATAATTCAAAGCAATTAATCACTCAGGGTGGCCACTAAAACAGCTTTAATAGTATGTAAGCGATTTTCTGCTTCATCAAATACAACAGAATGCCTGCTTCTAAACACTTCGTCTGTTACTTCCATTGATTCTAAACCATGTTTTTCATAAACTTCTTGACTTACAGTAGTATTTGTATCATGGAAGGAAGGTAAAGGGTGCAAAAATATAACATCGGGATTTTGAGTAGCTTTAATCATGTCCATATTTACCTGATAGTCCTTTAATAACAATATTCGTTCACCTATCAGACTTTCTTCTCCCATCGACACCCATACATCAGTATAAATTACATCTGCACCCTGTAAACCCTGTAAAATATCATCAGTTAACTTTATTGAACCGCCAGAACCTTTTGTTATTTTTTTTGATTTATCCAACCAATCCTCATTAGGATATAATATCTTAGGAGAAATAATCCGGAATTCCATGCCTATTATTGATGAAGCCATAAGCAGAGAATTGGCTGTATTTGCTCTTCCATCTCCTATATATGCTATAGTTATTTCCTCTAATGGTTTTTTTATTTTTTCTTTTATAGTCATTATATCAGCCAGTGCTTGTGTAGGATGATTCAAATCTGTCAATCCATTCCAAACCACTACACCAGAATATCGAGCTAACTTTTCTACGGAATCCATTTCGAATCCCCGAAATTCAATACCATCATAATAACGCCCCAGTACCCTTGCTGTGTCTTCTATTGACTCTTTTTTACCCATATGAGAACCAGCACCAGATAGCCCAAGATATGTAACATTGGCACCCTGATCGAACGCTGCTACTTCAAAAGCGCATCTGGTCCTGGTAGATGGTTTTTCAAATATCAAGACAATGTTTTTACCTTTTAACTTTTGTTGCTCGGTTTTAAAATTTTTGGCTTTTTTTAAATCAGCAGCCAAATCAAGTAAAAATATAATCTCTTCTTTTGTAAACTTTTCTAATGAAATCAGATTGCGATTTTTTAAATTCACGGACATTAATATCTTCCTCCTATTTATTATATA
>CAZWUL010000036.1:0-9398 GCA_964636625.1 uncultured Atribacterota bacterium
CCGGCACGATGGAACCACCTACAAACGGTATAACTTCTAATCTACCACCGCTAGCCTCGGTTATTGCCTCACAGCATAAGTCATGGTAAATCTGAGAAGGATCACTTGCTGGTCCATGACCGGAAGATCTCCACACTATTTTTTCTTGAGCTAAGCTTGCCATTGAGCTAATGAGTAAAACCACACTTACTATTAAAATAAGCAACATTGATTTTCTTTTAAAACTTAACATAACTAAACAAACCTCCTGTAATATTTTTAACATGAAATCTCGAACTACGATTTTCACTTTTTATAATATTTATTCATCACCTCTCTTTCTTTGAGATTTTTTCTTTATTTATTATAGTCTTAATATAAAGGAACAATGGTGATTTTTATACATTATACATTATTAAAAACCTAAAAAGATTAAAGCTGCAAATCACGGAGAATAATTTTTTCTGTTATACAAAACTTAATTAAAACTAATATATTAAGACAGAATATTTTAAGTATTCTATAATTAATACAATTAATATAATATAAACGACTGGTTATTTAAAATCACAATAATATTCAAAATGGTACATTTTAAATATTATTTGCTGCACAAACAAAAAAATAAATAAAAAATGTTGTTAGTTTTTGCAGTATATTTTGATGTAATTTATGGCTATATATTATTAAAACACTAATTAATAATTGTCTTAATTAAAAATTTACACATCCTTGTTCTTTATGAGAAATACTATTATTCTTCTTTAAAAAGGATGATACCGTCTTTGCTAATAATTCAATTTTTCTGGACTTTGGAAAATTGATGTCCATGGGTGGGTTTTCAGGTTTAATTAAATAGTCAATTCCATGCTCTTTAACTATCCAGCCAGAATCGTCTATTAGTGCACTCACAGAGAGTACAGGTATCTGATATTTTTTAGCTACCCTGGCCACTCCTATAGGAGTTTTGCCATAAATTGTGGACCCGTTTATTTCGCCTTCTCCGGTAATTACTAAATCGGCACCCTGCACTTTTTTATCCAATTGGACCGTATTTATTACTATATCAATCCCTGGTTTTAATTCTGCATCAAAAAAAGCCATTAAACCTGCACCCAGACCTCCAGCTGCACCTGCGCCGGGTATATCTTTAATGTCTTTTTTCAAATCCCGTTTAATTATGTCAGCATAATGAGACAATGCAGCATCAAGAGCAATAATCATTTCTTCTGTGGCACCTTTTTGGGGTCCATAAATACGTGAGGCTCCGGTATCGCCACATAAAGGGTTTTGGACATCAGAAGCAACTAACATTTTAACATCCTTAATTCGTGGGTCTATTTTAGAAATATCAATTTGAGCCAATTTTGCCAATTGTGCGCCGCCAAAATCTATTTCTTTTCCGCTCTTTTCTAATAGTTGAACTCCTAATGCCTGCAACATGCCTGCTCCACCATCATTGGTGGCACTTCCACCAATACCAATAATCATTTTTTGGCAACCATGGTCCAGTGCAGCCTTAATCAATTGTCCGGTACCATAAGTTGTGGTAATCATGGGATTTTTTCTGTTTAGCGGAACCAAAGGAAGCCCTGAGGCAGAAGCCATTTCTATAGCAGCAGTTGTTCGGTCTCCTAAAACTCCAAAAGAAGCAACCACGATTTCACCTAATGGCCCAACTACTTCTTTATTGTATATTGTGCCTTGTGTAGCATTTACCAGGCATTGTACAGTTCCTTCTCCTCCATCTGCCATTGGAATTTTTTCTACCGAAGAGCTGGGGTAAGCCTTTTTAACGCCAATTTCTATAGCATCAGAGACTTCTATTGCAGTTAAACTGCCTTTAAAAGAATCAGGGGCAACAATAATCTTCATTGTACCTCTTTTGCTTTCTTGTATGAAATGATGAAAATATACTTTAACTGAGCATTTAATTTATAGTACAATTATAAAATAGAATACTAATTTTTTCTTTGGATATTATAACAATAATATTAAAAAAAATATAATATTTTTTATAATTTTATACAAACTACAAATTTTAATTATTTTGGAGAAGCTTTAATTTTAGGGCAATATAAAGCTGTAAAGCATGGTCAAATTTTTGGGGATCCAAGCCGGTGTATTTTTTTATTTTTTCCAATCGATATAAAAGAGTATTCCGATGAACATAAATTTTTTTAGCTGTGTCAGTTACGTTCATGTTATTTTCAAAAAATGCTTGTAGTGTTTCCAAAAAAATTGGTTTTAATTTTTTGTTCGTATTATCTTTATAAATATAACTAATAAAATCATTACGTGTTTCCAGGCTAATCTCTGAAAAAAGGCGGCTAATACCCAGGTAAGCGATGTGGTGGATTCCTTTTTTATCTCCCATTTTGCTTCCTATTTCCATTGCGCGACAGGCTTCCTTATAGGAACGCATCATCCCCCTTATGCCGGAATGATATTCTCCTATACCAATGGATGCCTGAAATTTTCTTTGAGTTAAAATGGTATTTTTTATTTTTTGGCCGTTAACTACAGATTTTTCTCTAATTATTTCAGGCTTATCATAAATATTTATGGTTTTAAGAACTATAAAACGATCTCCTCCTATATAGGAGACAATATCCTGAGGTTGATTAATAAAGAGGTCTCTGAGTGTTCTTAAAACATCATTTTTAATCCTTTGTAAATAAATTTCACCTTCTTTTAAACCGCTAAACTTCTTTAAACTACTTTGAGCAGTTTTTTCAAAGCGATATATATTAATTAATATTGCCACCCTGGACAAAGTAATGTCATATCCTACAATTTGTCCTCGCGCAATAAATAAGTCATCGTCATTGCCAATTCTTCCTGATATAAGGTCATGTATAAAATTCTCTTTTGCCTGTTTTTCCAGGGCAACTTCTTTTAATAGGACTTCCTGTTGTAGCATCATTTCAACTGTCATTTTTATGACTTCTCCAAAAGGACCTACTTCATCTGGATTTCCTGTAATTCCCACTACTCCAATAATCTGTTTATTATCTTCAATGGGTAAATTGATTCCAGGTTTAACACCAATTAGATTTTTTTTATTCTCGGGATAAATAAATAACTTTTTTTTACTTTTTATTACAAGGGCAGCACCTTCATGGTATTGGTTTAGACGGTTTCTATCTCCGGTTCCAATTATATAGCCCTTTTCATTCATAATATTTATATTTTTCCCAATAATATTAATAGTTCTGTCAACTATTTGCTGGGCTAATTGATGAGTGATTTTCAAAATAGTATCCTCCAAATGTTACTCAGAAATATTTTGATAGATTAAACATTTTCTCTAATATTATAGATTTAAGATATTGTTTTACTTATTTATTTACTACATTAACCGGTGAACCCTCAACAAATTTTGTTAAATTATGTACAGCGATATCCATTAGTCTTTTCCTGCTTTCTCTCGGAGCCCAGGAAATATGTGGAGTAATAATACAATTTTTTGCCTTCAGCAAAGGGTTATCCCCTTTAATAGGTTCAGTACTTACAACATCTAATCCAGCAGCATATATTTTACCATCGTTTAGAGCATCTGCTAAATCTTGTTCAACTACCAGGGGACCACGGCTATTATTTAAAATTATTACACCGTCTTTCATCTTAGAAATAGTATCTTTGTTAATTATTCCTTTGGTTGAAGGAAGTAAAGGGCAATGTAAGGCAATTATATCAGATTTTTCAAACAATTCATCCAGCTCAACATAGGTACCTATTTCTCTTCCTGTTTCATTCTGAACAGTATCGTTAGCAAGAATAGTCATTCCTAATGCCCTGGCAATCACACCGGTTTTTTGTCCAATTTTTCCAAATCCAATAATACCTATCGTTTTCTCATCAAGTTCAATTAAGGGGTAATCCCAGAAGCACCAATCAGGACTTGACTCCCATCGTCCTTCATGAACAGCCTTATTATGGTGACCTATGTGATGGCATATTTCTAAAAGCAAAGCAATGGCAAACTGGCCTACTGAAGCTGTTCCATAAGTAGGAATATTAGAAACAGGAATACCTCTTTCTCTGGCTACATCAATATCAACAATATCATATCCGGTAGCCAGTACAGCAATAAATTTTATATTGGAGCATGCGTTTAAAGTATTCTTTCTTATTGGGGTTTTGTTTGTAAAAACTATTTGGGCATTACCAATGCGGGAGATAATCTCATTTTCATCTGTTAATGAGCTACGCTCGTATACTGTTAAGTCTCCAAAATTTTTAATTCCTTGCCAGTCCAAATCACCTGGGTTTAAGGTGTATCCATCTAAAACTACAATTTTCATTTTTCTGGCTCCTTTTTTTAGTAATTACAGATCAATTTATGTAAAACTGTTAAAATAAAATATTAATAAACATTATTCTTTAATATTCTGTAATATATACCTTATTATCTTTAACATGAATCCTTTTTTTAGCAAATAGTTGAATTGCCTGGGGCAAAAGCCTATGCTCATATTTTAATATTCTTTCAGAGAGGGTTTCTTCAGTATCATTCTCCTTTACCTCGACAGCTTCTTGCAGTATTATAGGGCCTGTATCCATTCCTTCATCAACAAAATGAACAGTACATCCACTTACCTTGACACCATAGTCTATTGCTTGTCTCTGTGCATGCAAGCCTGGAAAAGATGGCAACAAAGCAGGGTGAATATTTATAATGCGATGGTGGTAATTTCTTATAAGCATGGAGCTTAATAAACGCATATAACCTGCCAGGACAATAAGTTCAATTTGATTAGCAATAAGACATTTTAATATTTCCTGTTCGTATTCTGCTTTGCCTTTGAATTTTTTATAAGGAAATATCATTGTAGGTATTTTGTAATTTCGAGCCCTTTTCAGGGCATAGGCTTGTGGGTTATCACTAATTACTATTCTGATTTCTCCATCAATTTTACCTTCTTTAACAGCATCAATGATAGCCTGTAAATTTGTTCCCCTTCCAGAGGCTAATACTGCAATACTTATCATTTTTTCCCTTTAATGATTTCATATTAATTTAGATAAAACCCTTTTCATCGGTACCTGAAAATAATCAATCCAGTAATTTAATTATATTTTGCAATGCTATTTTATACTTACTATTTCTTTTTCTGCAGGAGCACGCCGTGGAATAACCTCACCAATACAATATGCTGATTCACCTGCTCCATTTAATATCTGCAAAACAGATGTTTTTTCTTCCGGTTCTACTACTATTACCAGGCCAATTCCCATATTAAAAGTATGGTACATTTCCTTATCAGATATTTGGCCTTTATCCTGAATAAGTTTATAAATAGGCAATTTGGGCCAATTACTGCAATATACATTAATGGCTACACCTTTTGGTAAAATGCGAGGAATATTATCATAAAACCCCCCACCGGTGATATGTGCAATTCCTTTAATTTCACATTTATCCATCAATGTTAGAATACTGTTTACATAAATTCTGGTAGGTTTTAGCAATTCTTCTCCCAGGCTAACGTTAAAACCTTCAAAAACTTCTTTTAAATTCATCTTTTCCTGCTCTAACAATATCTTCCGCACTAGAGAAAAACCATTGCTGTGTAAGCCGGAAGAAGCCAAACCAATTAGAATATCTCCCGGTTTAATATTTTCACCGGTAATAATTTTTTTTCTTTCTACAATTCCTACGGCAAATCCGGATAAATCATATTCCCCTTTTGGATAAAATCCGGGCATCTCTGCCGTTTCTCCCCCCAATAAGGAACAACCAGCTTCTTTACAGCCATCAGTTATCCCTTGTATAATTGCAACTATTTTATCCTTTTCCAGCTTACCGGTAGCCAAGTAATCCAGAAAAAAAATTGGCTTGGCACCACAGGTTAAAATATCATTTACGCACATTGCTACCAGGTCAATTCCTATTGTATCATGTTTTTTCATCAGATTGGCAATCATTAATTTTGTACCCACCCCATCAGTACCGGAAACTAAAACTGGCTCTTTGATTTTTTCTTGAGTAAGAGAAAATAGGCCTGCAAAATTTCCAATATCATTCATCACTCCGGGAATGTGAGTTGACTGAATCATCGGTTTGACACTATTTATAATAGTGTTAGCTAATTCAATATCTACTCCGGATTTTTTATAGGCATCGTTCATATTATGCACCCGTTCCTTCCTTTAATCGTAAGAATAAATGTTTGAACAAGTATCGAGTCGTGCGTATCGAGTATGTAGTCTAAAACAAAAAACCAATTATTTTTTTAATTAAATTATTTCATTCTTATATCTATAGATTCTTTCATTTTTTTGTGCTCTTTAGTCTACATCTATCTTACTCTTAAAAATAGACAAACATATACTACAAATTATAATATATAAATCAGAATCATTACAAAACAGACTTTTTACATTATCATATTATTGAATTTCATACTTTTATTATTAAAAGTAAATTAATTAATAGTTTTTATTCGTTAATTTACTGCTGAATGTTATTGGATCTGCCTTAATTGAATTAACAAAATATATTTGATAATTTCAAGCATTTACTCACTTTACTCACATTTATTCTCACAGTATTTTACTCAATACTATATACTCGATACCCGATACTATTTTTATATTGGATATTTCCCACTGAAACAGGCAGTACAAAAATCTGATGGTTTGTTTTTCTCAAAAACTCTGGTCAAGCTTTCCAGGCTAATGTAACCTAAAGTATCTGCTCCTATCCATTGCCTTATTTGGTCAATGGAACAACGATTTGCCCATAATTCTTCTATATTTGGGGTATCAATACCATAACGACAGGGGCAATTAACCGGGGGTGAGCTAATTCTGACATGTACTTCTCTCGCTCCGGCATCTTTTAATAGTTTTACCAGTTTTTTGCTGGTAGTTCCACGTACAATTGAATCATCAATCATCACTATCCTCTTGCCTTTTACAATCCCGGAAATAGGAGAAAGCTTGAGCTTAACAGTGTATTCTCTTAATGCCTGAACAGGTTGAATAAAAGTGCGCCCAATATAAGGGTTTTTCAAAAGACCTTCCTGATAGGAAATCCCGGACTCTCTGGCATAACCCAATGCAGCAAAACGTCCTGAATCAGGAACCGGAATAACTATATCTGCATCTACAGGATATTCCCGGGCTAATTTCTGACCAATTTTTTCCCTGATTACTGCCACATTTTCTCCAAAAACGTTGCTGTCAGGCCTGGCAAAGTAGATATGCTCAAAAACGCATAGACTCTTCTGTTTAAATGGAATTACCTGTTCTGATGTACAAGAATTTTTATCTATAACAACCATTTCCCCCGGTTTAATCTCCCTAATATATTCTGCATTAACCAGAGGAAAAGCACTGTCTTCTGAAGCGATGGCATATCCTTTTTCTAATTTCCCTAATACAAGTGGATGAAAACCATGTTCATCACGCAAACCTATTAATTTATCTTTAGTGAGAATTACCAGGCAAAATGCTCCTTTTATTTTTTGCACAACTTCTTTTAAAGCTTTTTCAATATCTTTATTTTTAGCTGTTCTTATTAATTGACAAAGCAAGTGACTATCTGTATCACAATTATTAGAAAATATCTGTTTACCGGAAAGAATTGTCTTTAATTCCTCCTGGTTAACAAGCTGGCCATTATGGGCAAGAGCAAACGTGCCACCCAGATATTGGTTCAGAATTGGCTGACTATTCTCCCAATTATTATTACCAATAGTAGAATATCTCACATGGCCAATTGCAGCATTTCCCTGTAATGTATTTAAAATGCCCTCATTAAACACTTCTGATACCAATCCCAAATCACGATAAACTAATATATTCTTATTATTGGAAACAGCGATACCAGCACTCTCCTGCCCTCGATGCTGTAGCGCAAAAATCCCCAAATGAGCCGATTTTGCCGCATCCAGTTTTTCTTCATTTTGGTTAAAAACACCAAAAACGCCACATTCTTCATTCATTGTCTATATTATTCTCCCATGCTATTTTAAGCTGTTTTATTTCTGTGTTAATCAAGCTATTAACCTTTAAACTGTCCCCTTCGACCTTTCCTAATACCTGTGCTGGAACTTCATATTTACTAACAATAGCCTTTAAATCGTCTAAATTTTCTTCTGAAAGCGACACCACTATTCGAGATTGACTCTCACCGAACAAAAGTGCGTCATTTCTTATCTTGTCAGCACTGAAATCTATCTTTACCCCCTTGTTGCCTGTTATACAGCATTCCGCCAATGTTACCAACAAGCCGCCATCAGAACAGTCATGTGCTGAAGATATTATTCCTGCTTGAATGCTTTCCCGACATGCATCCTGAACTGCTTTCTCCTGGTCTAAATCAAGATGTGGGGGCAGGCCTTTTTCTACATTATGAATAACCTTTAGGTATTCACTGCCACCCAATTCTTCTTTATTTTCACCTAAAAGAACAACTAGATCGCCGTCATTTTTGAATGGCATGGTACAGACCTGACTGGAATCTTTAATTATTCCCGCCATACCTATAATGGGAGAAGGATATATTGCTTCACCGTTACTTTCATTATTCAAACTGACATTCCCGCTGATTACCGGGATATCAAGTGCTTCACATGCTTCGCTTATCCCTTTAACTGACTCTTCCAGCTGCCAGAAGATTTCCTCTTTGGCCGGATTTCCAAAATTTAGATTATCAGTAATTGCCCTGGGCAGAGCTCCCTTACAGGAAAGATTCCGTGCTGCCTCAGCAACTGCGATTTTGCCCCCTAAAAATGGGTTTAGATAGCAATATCTTCCATTACCGTCTACTGTCAGGGCTATAGCTATTTCGCTGTCTTTAATCTTTAAAATACCAGCATCATCTCCGGGAAACAATACAGATTCAGTCCCCTCTGGACTTATCTGTTTGCTGTCCCTAAACATCCATTTTTTATCACAAATATTAGGAGAAGATAATATTTTTAACAATGTATCATTAAAATCTGCAGGCTGGTCTATATCTTCTAAATTCAATTTTTGTATTTCTTTGAGATCAGCAGGTTCTTTGCCTGTATAATATCGCAAAGGAACGTCTTCCGCTAAAGATTTGGCAGGTACTTCAGCTACTATTTTGTTTTTTTCCTTTAATCGCAAGATTCCATCTGAGGTTACTTTTCCTATAACAGTCTGTTCTATACCCCATTTATTAAAAATTTTTGCTATTTCTTTCTGTTTGTCAGTCTTAGCTACTAATAACATTCTTTCCTGGGTTTCTGAAAGCATAATCTCCCTGGGGAGCATGCCTTTTTCTTTTCGTGGAACCAGGGAGATGTCTAATTCTATACCGCAATTGCCCTTACTGGCCATTTCACAGCTGGAGCTTATTAAACCGGCTGCACCTAAATCCTGCATACCTAAAATAAGTTTTTTTTCTACCAATTCCAGGCATGCTTCGATAATCTTTTTTT
>CAZWUL010000037.1:0-8963 GCA_964636625.1 uncultured Atribacterota bacterium
GTTCCTCGCAATGACAGAAAAAAACGGTCCTCGCAATGATAATATAGTCGTTAGTAGTTGGTAGTTAGTATTTAGTAAAAAAAGAAAAGATATACCATTCTTGCGATTTGTGATTTGCCAATCTTTCCTGTTTCTTTCTTATATTTTCACTAAATACCAGCGGCTAAATACTATCTACTATTTTTTATTGTACAATCCTTTCTGTTTCCATTCTTACTTTAAAAGGACCGGTGGTCCAGGTATCGTTAAGGGTAATTACTTTTACTAACATACCGGTTTCACTTTGAACAATATCTCTCACCATTTCAAAAAGGTTCACAGCAGAAATAGTACCAACTAAACTAGTTCTAGGTTCTGGGATAATGCCTTCCTGAACGGCCTTTAAATTAACCCGGCGCAATATAGAAAAAACCATATCTTCTGCTTCCTGGGGATTATTTATAGCCGGGATTTCTTCTTCAAAAACTACCTCATTTTCCTGAAAAATCAATTTATTTTCAATAGTTGAAACTTCTGCCAGAACCACTTCTCCTTTTATGACATTCATAGAAGCCAGCAATCGTACGACTAATTCTTTTTCGCTCTGATGAATATTTTGTATAAGTTCTTCATATTCTGTTCTGGGAATTATTAAAACCTGTCCAGTGTTTGCATCGGGTTCTGCTCCCATTTCCAGCACTTTTCTGGTTGCTTGATTTAATAATTGAATCAATTTTCGCTCAATTTCTACTTCAGAAATACCCCCCTGAATTATAGTCATAGCAATTTCTTCTCCCTGGTCAAGTATAATATCTCCTCTTCTCAACCAGGTAATACCTGAATATAGACCCTGGACTGTCTGCTGAAGCTCATTAATTTCTTGTTGCAGTATATCTCTCTCTTCGGTTAACCTTTCTCTTATTTCTACGAGCGATTCTAATTGACTGGTTTGTTGCTTAATTTGGACATTTAACCTCTGGAACTCCTCTTCCAATGTTTCTAATTCTTCAGTTTTAGCTATTAGTTCTTCCTGCGTTTCTAAAAGCTGCTGGTTGCGCTGTTGAATCTCTCTGGTTAATTCATATTGCCTCTCTCTTAATTCATCCAGTCCAAATAATGCTGTACGAACATCATGGGAAATAATTGATAAAATAGTTATTGTTAAAATAGAAATAACAATTCCAGTAATAATAGTAACAATGACAGCAGTACGATGGGGACGAAGACCAAAGATACTGATTTTCTTTTTCCCAATACGGAAACCTGTCAGATCCCCTATGTATGCAATAATTCCGCTAACAAGTATTAATGTAACTATTAAAACAATACTGTACATAACAATTCGTCAGGGGAGGATTCCCCTGAAACTCCTCTTTTAATTAGTATTGAGTCGTGAGTATCGTGTATCGAGTCCAAGATAAGAAAAATCAGAAAAATATAATAAAATAATTTTCTTATCTTGTTCTTAACTAACAACTAACTACCAACGACTAAATTAGTATTGAGTCGTGAGTATCGTGTATCGAGTCCAAGATAAGAACTGTAATTAAGAGTAAATAAACAGATTTTATGAAAACAGAAAAGTTCATTCTAATTTATATATTAGCCTAAAAAAGTATTCAAAAATTATTTTATATTGAATCGTGAGTATCAAGCTAAGGTTATAAAATAAACCAAAGATAACAAATAAACATAATACATTAACCTAATTTTTTAATTAATCTGGAAGTCATTTTGCAAATGTATTGGATTTTCTCGACTATTTCCTCTTTTGCCTCTTCTTTTATATAATCTAACTCATGGGAAATAATAACTTGTGTTTCTAATTCTGCACAACTACCTAATGTAATATACAAAAATTGTTTATATTCTTTATTATGGTATCTTCTAAACCCTTCCGCGATATTTGAAGGAATTGATACTGCGCATCGCCTCATTTGAGAACTTAAGCCATATATCTCATCTTTTGGAAACTTTTTGGATAACAAGTAAATATCTTTAACCAGCTTTATGCCCTCTTGCCAGATTCTAAGATCTTTAAAAATCTTTATTTTCCTATTTTTATTGGCATTTATTTCTACGTTTGTCATATTTTTTTTGTTCTATGTTTTCTAAACAAATTTATCTATATAGTACACGATGCTTCTTTTGTCTGAAAATTATTTATATTTACTACATACTCGATACTCAATACTCAATACTCAATACTATTTTTATAGAGTAAACCTTTCGCCCAAATAATATTTTCGGGTTACTTCTGAATTGGCTACTTCTGAAGGATGGCCGGAAGCTAATATTTTACCATCATGCATAATATAGGTGCGATCCGTTATTTTCATGGTCTCCCGAACATTATGATCAGTAACCAGTATACCCAGACCTCTTTCTTTAAGATATCCAATAATTTCCTGAATGTCGTATACTGCTATTGGGTCAACTCCAGTAAAAGGCTCATCAAGCAATATAAATGATGGAGAGCTGGCTAAGGTACGAGCTATTTCCACCCTTCTTCTTTCACCACCAGAAAGCATATAGCCCTTATATTCTGACAGATGGCTAATTTCTAATTCCTTCAACATATTTCTGCATCTTTTTTCTCTTTCTACCAAATCCATTCCAAGAGCCTCCAGAATCAATAGAATATTTTCCTTTACAGATAATTTTCTAAATATTGAAGGCTCTTGAGCCAGGTATCCCAATCCCATTCTTGAACGTTTATACATGGGAATATTTGTTATATCCTGTTCCTTAAATAAAACCCGGCCCTTATCCGGATGTATTAAACCAACTATCATATAAAAAGTAGTTGTTTTTCCGGCTCCATTAGAGCCAAGCAAACCCACTACTTCTCCTCTATTTATTTCAAGGTTGACTTCATTTACAACTTTTCTTTTGTTATATACTTTGACTAACTGATCAGTCCATACTTTATCCAAATATTTCTCCAGTAGGTTATCTACAAAATGCCAGTTTCTCTTTTAATTTTGATTAAAATATCTTTCTTACTTTCTATTGGGCAGCAGCAATCCTCTGAATCTCGGTAATTACATCCTGTGTTAAGTTTTCACCACCGTACAATACAATAGGATAATCCGTCATATCATTACCGGTAAAAACCGGGACTTCACTGTTAATAATTATTTCGAAATTACCTTTTTCACCTACAGCCTTGATGGCTTGAATAATATCAGAATTTCTCTCTGCCTGTAAAGCCTGTAATTGTGTTAACATTTTTTGTTTTATTGGTTCCCACTCTTGATTGAATCTCTCTTCTAATTTTATTAACTCATCTTCTTCCAGCCCCTTTCCTTCCTGATTCAACTTCTCCTGCCTGGTCTGTAATTCGGTTCTCAATTCCTGGCTTAATTGGTTAATTTTCTCAGTATTTGGGTGGCTTGCAGTTATCCTGTTAAGATTAACTAATCCAACGTTCTGGGCAATAACACTTAAAGAGCAGGTTGTTGCCAGCAAAACAAGAATAGTTACAATAATGATAATTTTACACATTCCTTTTGTTCTTGCATTCAAGTCAAATGACATAAATATTCCTCCTTGTATTTGTCTATGCAAATAATTATTGTTACAGATTATTTAATTTAATAAATTATCAATCAAGTCATTATTTCAAATGACTTGATTGATAAAGCTGTTTTTATTCAAACTAAAGATTTTTTATAATTAAAATGAATGGCCAATACTAAAATAAGTCTTACCTTCCATATCTTCTCCAACACCATAGTCGATACTTATTGGTCCAATAAATGTATCAAATCGAACTCCTACTCCTCTACCGAATTTTAAACCACTTAAAGAAATAGATTCTCCAAAATCCCAGGCATTGCCCCAATCAGCAAAAACAACTCCCTGCATATTATCAGCCAGCGGAAAACGGTATTCTACATTAAAAACCATTGAATAATCACCTGTAAATTCCCTATAGTCATAGCCACGGATAGTGCCTAACCCGCCAATTTCATATCTGGCAAATGAGGGTAAGCTACGGTCCCCAAAACCACCTACTGCTCTCATAGCCAGGACACCCTCATTTATAGTACTGGTTATCCTGGTATCATCCCTGTCATCATCATCAAAGAAATCAGTAGATAGGTATGTTCTCAAATCCAGATCATATTTACGGTAGGTATAATCTCCGCCTAAAAAACCACCTGCATTTTGAACTGATGCTGTAGCATACCAACCTTCTGTTGGATTAAATCGGTCATCACGAGTATCGTAAATCAAAATAGGCCTAAGGCTATTGGTCAATCCTTCCTGTGTATTGGAAGGTAGCTGGCCAGAAATCAAGTCATAAGTAGCTTCCTCAGTCTTTAATTCTAAAGCTATTTTAAGGTCATCCCTGAACACCCGACCAAAAGTTAATTTCCCTCCCAATCGCTCAATTTCATATTCAGAGTCTAATCCATTAACCTTCTCACTCCTTTTAATAAAAGTATCATAGACATCTATTCCGAAAAATGTTGGTGTATCTCCAAGCCAGGGCTCAAAAAACGAAAGCTTGTAAGTAGTTCTGGTGCCTACTTCTAATTGGGCTTCAATACTTTGACCCCTACCAAAAAGGTTGGCTTCTTTGATGCTTGCATAGGCAAATAAACCTTCTCCGGTACTATATCCTCCGCCACCGCCCAAAACACCAGTATTCTTTTCAACTACTTCAATAACCAATACAATCTGCTCCTCTTCGCTCCCCGGTTCCAACTTCATAGCAACATCTTCAAAAAATCCCAGGTTATAAATCTCCTGCATTGATTTTCTCACTTTATCAAAATCAAACAAGTCTCCTGGTTCAACTTCCAACTCTCTCCTTATAACCTTATCTACAGTCTTTATATTTCCGGTAATTTGAATTTCTTCGATTCTTCCTTCAGCAAGTTTAATTACTAACTTTCCAGTTTGCTGGTCAAAACTAACCTCTTCCATTTGTGCCAGTATCAAGCCTTTATCTTGATATAATTGCGATATCCTATCCAGATCATTCTGCAATATTCTTTGAGATAATACCTGTCCTGTTTTTAGAAGCATAACATCTCTTATTTTTTCTTGACTTAAAATAGTGCTGCCCTCAATCTGGATATCTTCAATTATTGAATTTTCAACTACTTGATAAACAACTCGATACCCATCTCTGAACGGCTCTAATTTTACCTGAACATCCTGGAAATATCCTAAATCAAAAATTGCTGCCATATCAGTCTGTACATTGTCTTTAGAAAATAAATCACCAATATTGGAAGATATCTGAGATACTATTAATGAATTATCAATATTTTCATTGCCACGTACCACGATAGCTGTAATTCTACCGTTATTTTGGGCTAAACCAGAGTTTGAAGAAATAAAAAATAATAATAACAGTTGTAATATTGCAAACAATATAATTATCTTTTTCATTTTAATAATTTTCAACTTATTTTCCTCCTGGATATTGGTTCCTGCTTAATATTTAGGACCTGGCATTTTAAACTTTCTTAAGTTATTATTATACAACATTATAGTGAGAATACATAATCACATTATATTTCATTAAAATAATTTATTTAATATTGCAATTAAAACTATAAATCTTTACAACTTCTTATATTATATAATCTTAATAGTTTAAGTAAATCTATGCAAGTTTATCTGAAAAAATAATTATTTTATATAAATTCTACAAATCTACAAAAAACTACATAGATAAAATAGTAAGAGCTGTTCAGTAAATTTATACCTAAAATTGTACATGTAATTTTTTCGCTAAATCATCGAGATAAGTATAGAATATTGGTACCACAATCAGGGTTAAAAAAGTAGATGAAGTCAGACCACCAATTATGGTAACAGCAATTGGGGTTCTCATTTCTGCGCCTTCTCCTGAGGCAATTGCCATAGGCAACATAGCCAAAATTGTAGTTAAGGTAGTCATTAATATCGGCCTTAATCTTACTTTTCCCCCTTGAATTATCGCTTCATTACGCTCTATCCCGCTCTTTCTCAACTGGTTAATATAATCAATTAATACAATTGCATTATTAACCACAATACCAGCCAGCATAATTAACCCTATGAAGGAAAGAACATTAAAACTGGTTCCCGCTAAAAACAATGCCAGGATAACGCCAATTAAGGCAAACGGAACTGAAAGTATTACCGCAAAGGGAAATAGAAGCGATTCAAACTGCGCAGCTATAATCATATAAACTAAAAATATTGAAATAATCAGGGCAAAGAAAAGGCTTTGAAACGATTCCATCATTTCTTGATGCTCTCCGGCAAAAGTATAATTATAACCTTCAGGCAATATGACATTGCTCAGTTTTTCCTGGGCTTCCTGTACAACATCTCCCAAAAAACGTCCACTAATATTTCCGGTAACTGTAACCTGTCTTTGCTGATTTTCGCGAGTTATTCTTTGCGGCCCAACTCCAGATACTACTGTAGCTATTTCTTTTAGAGGTATTTGAAGGCCATAGCCTGAGCTAATATACAGGTTTTCTAGTTGCTGCACATTGTCTAAATCTTCTTTATCCAGCCTTACTCTTATATCAAATTGATCTCCACTCTCCTGGTAATGACTGGCTACTTTCCCTAAAACAGCATCCTGGATATTAGTAGCAATTTGGCCGGCACTCAGTCCATATAAATTGGCCTTTTCCCTATCAATGCTAATATGCAGTTCAGGACGTACTTCTTCTAAGCTGCTTTGTAAATCATAGACACCTTCGACCTCTCCCAGTAAATCAATTATTATCTGAGCTGTATAGTCTAATTCCTCTATAGAATCACCGGTAATCTTAAGAGACAGGGGCGAACCTGAAGTACCGGAAAAAGACAAATCCTGTTCACTTATATTTATCTTCGTATCCGGATAATCTCCAATTCTATTTCGTAAATCAGCGACAATTTCTTTTATTCCTCTTTCCCGTTGCGCCTGCTCGATAAGGGTTACCATTAATGAACCTGAATTGCTGCTGCTTCCTCCCATACCCATTCCCATTCCACCACCACCACCAATGCTGGTAAAAATATCTTTTACTTCAGGAATGGTGCTTGTTATTTCTTCAATCTCTTCAACAATTCCACTGGTTACATCAAGATTTGTACCCACCGGCAAAGTTATATTAACATTAAAAGAACCCTGGTCCAGTGATGGGAAAAATTCTGTTCCAACAATAGAAATCAAAAGAAAAGATATAACTAAAATTACTACAGCCAGAATAACTACAACTCCACGATAGCGCAAGGCTCCTTTAATCAGGCTGCCATATGCCCTGAGGATAAAATTAAATAGACGTCCCCTCCCGGAAACGCTTACAGTTTCAATCTTGTTCTTATTATCATTTTTTTCACCTGCTGCATCGCTATCCTTCTTACTGGAATTACCCGCCAAAGGCTCTGACTGTTTTAATTTTCTACGAATAAGTTTGGAGGAAAGCATTGGGATTAGGGTAAGAGCAACAAATAAAGACATCAGTAAAGAAAAGGTTATGGTTAAACCCATTGATTTAAAAAGTTCCCCGGCTATTCCCGAAACATAAGCCACCGGCAAAAACACGGAAATAGTTGTCAGGGTAGAAGCAGTAATAGCCTGACTTACTTCATTTGCACCTTTCTCAGAGGCAAGCATTGCATCCTCTCCCAGCTCCCGATGCCGATAAATATTTTCAGAAACAACGATACCATTATCAACCATCATTCCTATACCCAGGGCTAATCCACCTAAGGTCATCATATTTAAGGTCAAATCAGCAAAATAAAATAATGTAAACGTTGAAATTACTGAAATAGGTATCGCCAATCCAATGGAAATGGTGCTGCTGAGACTACGTAAGAATATATACAATACCAATATAGCCAGAACCGCTCCTATTAATAGAGTATTTGTGACCTCTTCTACAGTCTTTTTGATAAACTCAGAAGAATCATAAATATTAATTAACCTTATATCTCCAGGTAGTAATTTTTCTATTGATTCCAATTCCCGGTTAACCCTGTTTGCAACAATTACAGTATTTGCACCTGACTCCTTTTGAATGCTAAAGGATACGCTGGGTAATCCATTGATGTAGTTTATTGATTCCTGTTCCTTAAAAGTGTCTGTAATTTGAGCAATATCCCTCAAATAAATCTGCCTGCCCTGGGCATTAGTAATTACTACATTGTTAATATCTTCTATACTTTCAAAACGACCAAGTGTTCTGACTAATAAATCAATATTCCCGTCTCTGACAGTGCCTGCAGGCAAGTTTATATTTTCACTTCTTAATGACATCACTACCTGATCCAGAGTGATTCGATTTGACCGTATTTTTTCACTATTTAAAGAAACCAGTATTTCCCTTTCCAGGCCACCACCTACAGAGGCCTGGGCTATTCCTTCCAGTCTTTCCAGCCTGGGTTTTACTATATCCTGGGCATATTTTTCTAACTCATCAAGAGCGTATAGCTCAGAACCCATGCCCATTACCATCATTGGCATCATGGATGGATCTGCCTTAAATACTATCGGGTCACTGGCATCATCTGGGAGTATGCTTTTTACCATATCTATCTTTTCCCTGATTTCTAAAGAAACGATATCCATATCGGTCCCCCATTGAAAAGAAAGCAATATTACCGAGCTCCCCTCCTGAGAGTAAGAATTTATAGTATCAATTTGATTCATTGTGCTTACTGCTTCTTCCAGGGGAATTGTAATAAGTGTCTCAATTTCTTCAGGGGCAACTCCTGGATAAGAAATCATAATCGCAGAAATAGGAAAAGACATATCAGGCAATAAATCCAGCCCCAATCCCTGATAAGAAATAATTCCAATCATAATTAAGGCAATAAAAAGCATCAATACAGTTATCGGTCTGTTAACAGAAAATTTTGGCAGATTCACTACTGCGTATCCCCCCTATTAATAATTCGCACTCTATCCCCATCCTGGAGGGTCAGATTTCCGGAAACCACAACCTCTTCATCTTTTTCTAAGCCCTGTAATA
>CAZWUL010000038.1:0-8936 GCA_964636625.1 uncultured Atribacterota bacterium
AGAGTAGGACACTGCCGGGAATTTTTTATTTGGGGGGAAAGTATGGGGATTGAAAAAAAAACAAACAAAATTATAAATTGGATAAAAAAACAAGTAATAGATGCAGGAAAAAAAGGAACTGTCTTTGGTTTAAGTGGAGGAATAGACTCTGCAGTAATTGCCGCTTTATGCAAACAAGCATTTCCAAATGATACTAAGGCGTTAATATTACCCTGTGAAAGTAATCCTTCAGATATCAATGATGCTTTGAAAGTTATTGATAAATATCAAATTAATTATCAAAATATTGACCTGACTAATGTATATAACAATTTATTGGCAATTATGAAATTAAATGTTAATAAGATGGCAAAGGCTAATATAAAACCCAGGTTAAGAATGATTGTACTATACTATTTTGCTAATATTTTTGATTACCTCGTTGTTGGGACCGGGAATAAAAGCGAAATTACTATAGGTTATTTTACAAAATATGGTGATGGAGGTTCTGATATATTACCTTTAGGCAATAGCTACAAAACTGAGGTAAGTGCTATGGCAAAATATTTAGACATACCTGAAAATATAATAAAGAAAGAACCATCAGCAGGATTGTGGGAGCACCAGACAGATGAAAAAGAAATGGGGTTTAGTTATGAGGTTTTAGATAAATATTTAGCTACTGAAATAATAGATAATCCTACAATAGAGAAAAATATTTTAAATATGAAAAAAGCAAGTGAACATAAAAGAAATACACCTCCTATTCCTGATTTTTAATAATTTAGAGAAAATTAAGAAATTAAAATTAGTTTGCAATAGAATTTTAAGGTAGAAGTATAGATAAATTGCACCTATTTTTTTTATATGCTAAAATAAAAAAAATTATCAAAGAGGAAAATGACTATGTCCGGACATTCGAAATGGAGTACAATAAAAAGAAAAAAAGGAAAAGCTGATGCTCAGAGAGGTAAGCTCTTTGGAAAAATAAATCGGCTGATATCTGTCGCTGCTCGAAGTGGTGGAGACCCAGATGCGAATGTAGAGCTTCGGAATGCAATCCAGTTTGCTAAAGAAAATAATATGCCAAATGAAAATATAGAAAGGGCAATCAAGAAAGGGACTGGAGAGATAGATGGTGTCGCTTATGAGGATGTAACCTATGAGGGCTATGGACCTGGTGGAGTAGCTGTCTTGATAAAAGTATTAACAGATAATAGGAATAGGACTGTTTCTGATATAAGAAGAATATTTACAAAGAGTGGCGGAAATTTAGGTTCTAGCGGTTGTGTTGCCTGGATATTTTCTCGAAAAGCTTATTTTTCTTTTGATAAAGAAAAAGTTGACCAGGATACAATACTTGATATAGCACTGGATATTGGGGCAGAAGATATTGAGACAGATGATAAAAGCATAGAAGTCACATTACTGCCAACTGATTACGATAAGTTTAAAAAATTATTGTCCGAAAATGGAATAGAATATACTGTAGCAGAAATTACTATGATACCTCAGACTACAGTTGACTTAGATGGGAAAAAAGCAGAACAAATGCTTATTTTAATGGAAAATCTTGAGGAACTTGATGATGTACAAAATGTCTATGCTAATTTTAATATTGATGATAAAGTCATGGAAGGACTGGCAACTGAGTAGGGGAAAAACTTGATAATTATAGGTATCGATCCTGGTCTAAATCATACAGGATTTGGGTTGATAAAAATAAAAAAAGACAAAATAATAGCCATTGATTACGGAACTATTACTAATGGAACAAGTGAAAGTTTTTCGGATAAAATAAAAAATATCCATTGTGTTATTGATGGCTTGATTAAAAAATATTCTCCTCATGAATTAGTACTTGAGGAGATATTTTTTAGCAAAAATACAAGAAGTGCTATTAATGTAGGGAAAGTATGTGGTGCTGTTGCCTTGACTGCTACATTGGCAGATATAAATGTGTTTATCTATACGCCCTTACAGGTAAAACAAGCAGTTGTGGGTTATGGCAGAGCTACAAAAAGCCAGGTACAGGTAATGGTTAAAGTTTTATTGAATTTAGCAAAAATACCAAGACCTGACCATGCCGCTGATGCATTAGCAGTTGCTATTTGTCATATTCATTCCAGGTACTCTTATTAAGATTACTCTCTTATTTTGGTTTAATAAAATAATGAAACTTGCAATTTATTAGTAAGTAAAAAAGCAAGGAAAATATTAGAATATGATATCATTTTTGGATGGAAATATTGAATCAAAAGGGATTGGTTCAATTGTAGTAAATGTAAACGGAATAGGTTATTTAGTACATGTTTCTTCGGTTGATAAATTTGTACCGAATCAAAACAAGCAAAAAATATTTACTTATTTATACATCAGAGAAGATAGAGCTGTTTTATATGGCTTTATAAATAGTGATGAAAGAGATTTTTTTAAAATGTTACTCGATACTCCGGGTATTGGTCCAAAAGTAGCATTGAACATTTTAGCATACATGGAGCCAGGAGAATTTCAAAAGGCAATCTTACAGGAAGACTTGAATTTAATAAGCAGTATTTCTGGTATTGGAAATAAGTTAGCAAAAAAAATTATATTAGAATTGAAAGAAAATATAAAAAAATTAAAATTATCTGATAGTTTTACTGATTATATTCCTGAAAAACAAAGTTTTGTTTATGATGGTATTGAAGCGCTTAAAGCACTGGGTTTTTCTGAGAAGGAAGCAAAAAAACGCATTTCCAGCGCGTTAAAAAAGTTAAACAATAATAAAACAGTTGAGCTTGAAGAATTGCTGAGAAATGCTTTAAATAAAGATGCTTTATAATTTTGGGATTGGATATTAATATAAACAGGAAATTAATTTATACTTATGAAATAGAGAAAATAGTAACAGGTTATTATGGGTTTAAACAATGGATAAAAAAGAAGACTTTATCGGATGTGATTTAACAGAAGAAAGCATTGAAGCTGAGTCTAATTTAAGACCAAAAAAATTATTGTATTTTATTGGTCAAAAAAATATAAAGGATAATCTGTCTGTATATATCCAGGCTGCTCTAAAACGAAATGAGCCAATTGACCATATTCTACTTTATGGCCCTCCTGGTCTTGGTAAAACTACACTTGCAAATATTATAGCCAGTGAGATGGGTGTAAACATTAAAATGACCTCAGGTCCGGTTATTGAAAGGGCGGGTGACTTAGCTGCTATTTTAACTAATCTTAAAGAGAAAGACATCCTATTTATTGATGAGATACACAGGTTAAACCGTTCGGTGGAAGAGATATTGTATCCTGCTCTGGAAGATTTCGCTCTGGATATTTTAATAGGCAAAGGTCCCAGCGCTAGATCAATTAGAATTGATTTGCCAAAATTCACCCTAATTGGCGCTACTACTCGAACTGGCTTAATCACCTCACCGTTAAGAAGCAGATTTGGAGTAATTTTGAGGGTTGGTTATTATAAAGGTGCAGAATTGCAAAAAATAATTAATCGTTCTGCTGCAATTCTAAAAATAAAGATAGATGATAAAGCCTCCGGTGAGATTGCCAGGCGTTCTAGAGGTACACCCAGGATAGCTAATCGATTGCTTAAAAGGATTCGGGATTATGCTCAAATTGAAGGGGATGGCATAATAAGTAAGGATATTGCTATTTTTGCATTAAAAAGCATGGGTATTGATAATGAGGGCTTATGTGAGATTGATAAACGGTTGTTGTTAACTATATTAGATAAGTTTATGGGAGGTCCGGTAGGGTTAGGTACTCTGGCAGCTGCAATAAATGAAGATAAAGAGACAATATGTGATGTTCATGAACCATATCTTTTACAGAAAGGATTTTTAGCCAGGACACCCCAGGGAAGAAAAACAACAGAAATGACTTATAGATATTTTTATCAAAAGCAATATTCGCAAGAAGATAATACTAAAAACAGTGATTAGTAATAAGTAATGAGTAATAAGTAAAGGCAATTCAATCTTGCAGCTAATGATATTTTTTGTTGAAATTGAAGGATAGCTATGTTTAATACAAATATGATCGCAAGAATGTTAATAACTACAGGTATTATAATTTTTCTTATTGGGTTATTTTTTTTAATTGTTGATAAAATCCCTCCTACTTCATTTAGAATCCCGGGTGATATTCTTATAAAGAAAAAAAATTTTGTTTTTTATTTTCCATTAGGTTTATGTATCCTAATAAGTATAATTTTAACAATCATATTCAGGATATTTCGATGAAAATATTTTCTAATACATAAAATCAAACAAAAAATATAGAGGTATACCGGATGAATCAGAATTTAAGATATACTTTTTGTGATGTAAAAAAAAATAAAAATAGATTGATAAAAATTATTATTTTTTTAACCATATTGTTTTTTCTAAGCAATAATTTATCTTTGGCGGGAAGTCCTATATTTAGAGTGGGTATTTTCCTAAATTATAAAGATGTTCAAATTAAAACTGATAAAGGGCTGCATATTTACGAATTACCTTCCATGAAAAATGTACTGAGCCACCAGGGTAGCAATCCAATCAAAATTGCTGCTACTCCGCTTGGAATAGAAATAAATAATAATCTGCTAAATACAGTTGAAGAAATTAGAATTATCCCGGAAAGTGGAAGCTTTATCCAGGTTAATGATCGGAAATACAGGGGAGAAATTGAAATCATTTTAAAACAGCAGTTATTGAATGTTATCAATATAATAGATTTAGAAAAGTACCTTTATGGGGTGTTAAAAAAAGAAATATCACCTGAGTGGCCGGATGAGGTTTTAAAGGCACAGGCTATTGCCGCAAGAAGTTTTGCCCTTTCTAATATGAACAAATTTGCTGAAGATGGTTTTAATATTTGCGCCACAACAAATAGCCAGGCTTATGGTGGAGTATATCATGAACATCCTGCTACTAATCAGGCAGTAAATAATACCAGGGGAATTGTTTTAACTTTTGAAGGTGAACCGATTAATGCTGTTTATCATTCAGATAGTGGTGGATACACTGAAAACAGTGAAGATGTGTGGGGTGGATTTGTTCCTTATTTAAGAAGTGTCCCTTCTGATTATGAAGAAATTGTATCACCGCCCTACCACCAATGGGACTGTTATTTCACTGAAAAAGAGTTTTTAGAAAAGCTGGCCGATAATGGTCATTATTTAAATAGTATTCTGGATATAGTTGTTACTGATAAGACTGAATCTGGTAGAGTGAAATCAGTTGATATTATCAGCGATAATCACCAGAGCATTACTTTAAAAACCAATGATTTACGTCTTATAGTAGGACCAACTTTAATTAGAAGTTCCATGTTTGAGGTTGACATAATTGGTAAAACGACCAAGGAAGAAAGAGATAATAATGATAATCAGGATATTTTTGAAAAAAGTGCAGAGAAAGAAATAAAACAAAAATCAGTAAGTGAAATTATTAGTGAAGATAGGGATTTTAGTATTTCGGAATTACTCGAATTGCTCAACAGGCCTAAAAAGGAGTCAGTACCAGAGAAAACAAGTTTACCGGAAAAAAATAAAGATAATCATACTGATAGACTTGTATTTTCTTTTCAAGGGCAAGGCAATGGGCATGGAGTTGGGCTTTCTCAATGGGGCGCCTATGGAATGGCTTCCCAGGGCTATTCCTATGAAGATATTTTAAAATATTATTATCAGGAAGTTCAGTTAAAAAAAATATATTAATTTGTATTAATCGACTTTCAAACTTGAGGTTTATTTAGATAATGTATATTGCACTTTTTGATTATGATTTACCGGCAAGCTATATAGCACAGGAGCCGCTAAAAGAAAGAGATCACAGCAATCTGATGATTCTTAATAAGCGAACTGGAGCTATTCAGCATAAAAAGTTTTTTGATATTATAGATTATTTTCAACCAGGTGATTTGTTGGTTTTGAATAATAGCAAGGTATTACCAGTTAGACTGTATGGTTATAAGAAAAATACCGGTGGTAAAATTGAAACATTCTTAATAAGACCTATTACAGAATACAAATGGGAGGCATTATTAAAGCCAGGGAAAAAAACAAATATTGGAACAAGAATAATTTATTCTGCTAAACTAGAGGCAGAAGTCCTAAGCAAAAATAGCGAAGATGGAACATTTTTACTTAATATGCAAGCAGATGGAGATTTTAATAAGATATTGTATGAAATTGGAAAAATGCCCACTCCTCCATATATTAAAAAACAGCTTGTGAAAAACTCATTTTATCAAACTGTCTATGCTGCTAAAGAAGGATCTATTGCTGCTCCTACAGCTGGTTTTCACTTTACAGAGCGATTATTGCAGAGAATTAAAGATAAAAAAATAAAAATAATTTTTTTGACATTGCATGTTGGTAGAGGAACATTTGAAAAAATAAGAACAGAACAAGTAGAGGAGCACAAGATGAAGCCCGAGTACTATACAATTTCAGCTGAAAATGCAAAAATTATCAACAATGCAATAAAAGATGAACGTAGAATTATAGGAGTAGGAACTTCTGTCACCCGCGCTTTAGAATCATCTGTTACAAAAGGAAAAGTGACTGAAGGGATGAGAAGAACTAGCTTATTTATTTATCCAGGGTTTAAGTTTCAGGTATTAGATGCCTTAATTACTAATTTTCACCTTCCCAGGTCTTCTCCATTAATGCTGGCATCTGCTTTTGCAGGAAGAAAAAATTTGTTAAATTCTTATCAGGAAGCTATTAAAAAGAAATATAGGTTCTACAGCTTTGGAGATGCTATGTTCATTGTTTGATTTAAATTGTAAAAAAATTCATAGTTAAGAACAGGGTTTTAAAAATTAAAATGTCATTTAAATTTACTATAAACAAAACAACAGATGAATATGATAACAGGGCTAGGTTAGGTATACTTGAGACAAAACATAGTTTAATTGAAACACCTGTATTTATGCCAGTAGGTACTCAGGCTACTGTAAAAGGAATGCTACCAAAGGAATTAAAAGACTTGGGATTCCCAATTATTCTATGCAATGCCTATCATTTGTTTTTACGACCAGGCCACGAGCTTATCTCTGAGGCAGGCGGGTTACATCCGTTTATGGGGTGGAGCAATTCTATATTGACTGATAGCGGGGGATTCCAGGTTTTTAGTCTGGGAAAAATAAATAAAATAACTGATGAAGGTGTGACATTTCAGTCTTATATTGATGGTTCTAGTCATTTTATAGGACCTGAAAAATCAATGGAAATACAAATGGCTTTAGGTTCAGATGTTGCTATGGTTTTTGACCAGTGCACTTCCTATCCATCTTCTAAATATGAAACACAATTAGCTGCGGAAAGAACATATCAATGGGCTAAACAATGCCAGCTATTCCATTGTTTAGAGAGCCAGTCCCTCTTCGGGATTGTCCAGGGAGGCATATTCCCCGATATTCGAATAGAAAATGCCCAAAAATTAGTAGAATTAGAGTTTCCCGGATATGCAATAGGAGGATTAAGTGTAGGTGAGCCAAAGCCAATGATGTATGACATTCTTGAATCCACAGTTCCCATTTTACCAAAAGAAAAACCCAGGTATTTAATGGGCGTTGGGGAGCCCCGCTCAATTATTGAGGGAGTAGCCAGAGGAATAGACATGTTTGATTGTGTTTTGCCAACTAGAAATGGTAGGAATGGGTGTCTTTTTACATATAATGGGAAAATATCAATATCCAATGCAAAATATAAAAAAGATTTTTCACCTATTGATGAGAAATGCAAATGCTACGTCTGTCAAAATTTTACAAAAGCATATTTAAGGCACCTTTATTTAGCTAATGAAATGCTCGCTCCTATTTTAGGTACTATTCATAATCTATTTTTTATGAATAATTTAATGCAGGAAGTTCGAAAAGCTATTGCGGCTAATAGTTTTAATCAATTTAAAAAAAAGTTTTTTGATAATTTTTCCTGAATATTCTATTTTTATTTTGATATTGATGATATTAATTATATTTAATTAATTTTAATTATTAAAATATTTGATAAAACACGATTAATTAGGTATAATTTAAAAGAATTTTAAAAAGGAAGGTGTGAAGCAAATGGGTGGTATTGAACAATTTTTACCTTTGATTATTATATTTGCCATTTTTTATTTTATTTTAATTCGTCCACAACAACAAAGACAAAAAAAGCACAAAGAAATGCTTGAAAGCTTAAAAGTTGGAGATAAGGTAATAACTATAGGTGGCATATATGGTATTATCAGGGATATAAAAGGAGATGTCTTTACTTTAGAAATATCTAAAGATATAAAAATCAACACTACTAAAAATGCAATTGGATCTAAAAGAGAAAAGTAGGTTTCATTATAGACAAATAATTATAGAATAATAGTAAGGCAGGTTTTTACCTGCCTTATTTCTTGTTCAACTTACTCTTTATATAGTTAGTATAAAAAAAGAGCTTTATTTTGTTATTCATTAACCTTAATAACCATAAAAAAACACCTTCTGAATAGGTGGCAATGGTTAAATAAAATGGTTCTACTATAAAAGGTTAAGATATGACAATTTTTTACCTGAATTACAAAGTTGAAAGTTATATTGTTTAAAAAATATTATAACTAAAGTATAAATTAGAAAAAAGAAAGAAAAAGGGCTAAAAAGTTAAACTTTTAGAAGTTATTAAAGTCACTCACTTTACGGGTGCGATATTGGTTTTTGAGTTATAATATATAAATATTCAAAGTATATGATATAAATTATAATATTATAAGGTATAATAATTAACTAATATAATCTCGTAATATGTTTTTTAACATTTTTTAGTCTGAAAACCAAGCTATTTTTTAAAGGAGTTGTGTAATATATGAAGCAGTCAAGAATAATCAGGTTTATAATTATTGCCCTGGTAATAGGGATAGCACTTTTTTATACCTTCCCACTGGATAAAAATATTAATTTAGGTCTTGATTTACAGGGTGGTTCTCATATTG
>CAZWUL010000039.1:0-8916 GCA_964636625.1 uncultured Atribacterota bacterium
AAATATATGGAAGAAGAGAAAATAATTAAAAAGGCAATGAATATTCTAATAAAAGAATTAGGACCTGTTGAAGCAATAAGGTTTTTAATACTTCCTAAAATTAAAAGAATGGAAAGTGTTAAAAGACATAGAAATTGGCAAAAAATGTTACATAAAGATTTATTTTTTGACGAAATTTTTACAGAAAAGTAAAAATAAATTCTATCTTACTTTGAGTTAAGATGTAGTGAAAAAGATTGGTGGTATTTAATTGAATCATAAAGAACAATACAAGCAGTGGCTGAATAGTTCAGCTCTTGCTGAGCAAGATAAAAAAGAGCTGCAGTCAATTGCAGATAATGAAGAGGAAATACAGGACCGTTTTTATAAAGACCTGGAATTTGGAACAGCCGGATTGCGCGGGAAAATTGGTATGGGAACCAACAGAATGAACATTTATACGGTTGGAAAGACCACGCAGGGATTAGCCAATTATTTACTTGAAAATGTGGAAAATGCCAAAGAAAGAGGAGTGGTTATAGCGCATGACTGTAGATACAAGTCCCGGGAATTTTCTGAAAGGGCAACCCAAATATTGACAGCTAATGAAATTAAGGTATATCTCTTTGAGGATATTCGGCCAACCCCTGAGTTATCCTTTGCAGTAACTGAGTTCGAGGCAGCTGCCGGAATTGTGATTACTGCCAGCCATAACCCACCGGATTATAATGGTTATAAGGTATACAGCGAGAATGCTGCCCAGATATTACCGGAAGTTGCTGATAAAATTATTGAACAAATCGATAGCATTAAGGATTATGCAAAAATAAAAACTGTTTCCCTTGAAGAAGCCGGAGAGAAGGGCTTATTTAAGTTAATCGGTGAAGAAATAGACCGCATGTATTATAAGAAGGTAAAAGAATTATCTTTGAGCCATAATGTAGACAAGGATATAAATATTGTCTATACACCATTGCATGGTACAGGTAATATACCTATTAGGACTATCTTAAAAGAAATGGGTTATAACAATGTTTTTGTTGATGAAGAACAGGCGAAGCCGGACCCCGAATTCTCAACAGTTGATTCTCCTAATCCGGAAAACCCGGAGGCTTTCGAGTATGCAGTGAAACTGGGGAAAAAAGTTAATGCAGAGATATTAATCGCTACTGACCCGGATTGTGACCGAATTGCAGTGGCTGTTTCCCCTAACAGTCATTACCATGAAAAAAGAGATACAGTTTATCCCACTGATGATCAAAAGGATCATACTGATACACAGATTCCAAATAGTAAATATGAAGAGACAAGAGATACAGCTCCACCCCACAGTCATTGCGAGGAGCGCACAGTTCCCCGTCATTGCGAGGAGCACACAGTTCCCCGTCATTGCGAGGAGCATAGCGACGAAGCAATCTCATTCCCTGATGCTAAAAATAATTATATATTCTTAAATGGCAACCAAACCGGCGCCTTACTGCTGGACTATATTTTGAGCAGGAAAAAAGAGAAAGATGAACTGCCCGAAAATGGATTTATTATCAAAACGATTGTCACTTCAGAATTGGGCAGGGTAATTGCTGAAAATTATAACATAAAGGCCTATGATACCTTAACCGGATTTAAATTTATTTGCAATAAGGCAATGGAACTGGAAAAGAAAGGCGACACCTTTTTGTTTGGTTATGAAGAAAGTATCGGGTATTTGGCCGGGGATTTTGTCCGGGATAAGGATGCAGTAATAAGCGCTATGTTGATTGCGGAAATGGCTGCTTATTATAAAAAACAGGGCTCAACCCTGATTGATGCCTTACACCGGCTCTATGAGAAATATGGTTATTTTCTTGAATATTTAGAATCAATCGTGTTAGAGGGTATGGAAGGTGAGCAGCAGATGGAAAAAATTATGACTGCCTTTCGGGAAGAATTCCCGGAAATACCAGAAATGAGAATAGCACGAAAGATAGATTATAAAACGCCATTCCAATATGATTATGAGACAAAAGAGAAAGAAGTTATTGATATTCCCAGGTCAGATGTCTTAAAATGTATTTTTTCTGATGGCTCCTGGTATGCGGTTCGCCCTTCTGGTACTGAACCCAAGATAAAAATCTATATGTCTCTTGTGGGCAGAGGCAAAGCTGATGCAGAAAAAAAGCTCAAAAAATTAAAGTCAGTCATTTTCGGAAAAATAGAAAATATAATAAATTAGTATCGAGTCGTGAGTATCGGGTATTGAGTGAATACTGAGGGTATAAATGATGCAAAGATGAAACATTGGAAAATAAAATAGTCTAAGATTTTAGTAAACGATAATTTATTACTAAAATATTAACTAAAAACTGATAACAGTCTTTATATATCAAATACTAAATACCAACGACTAACGACTATATTGTCACTGCGAGGGAGCAGGGCGACCGAAGCAGTCTCATCCTATTACGCCCACAAAAAATAGATTATGCTATAGTTATCATTAATTAATCCAGAAGGAATTAGCTACTTGTATATGTCTGAGAAAAAACAATACTATCTTTATCTTTTAACCAATAACAACAACACTACCGTCTATACCGGAGTAACCAGCAATTTAATCAAAAGAATTTGGGAACATAAAAACAAATATGCCAAGGGTTTCACGTACAGATATAAGATCAATAAGTTAGTCTACTATGAAGTTTATGATAATCCGAATAATGCAATTGCCAGAGAAAAACAAATCAAAGCAGGAACAAGAAAAAATAAAATTAATTTAATTAATTCAATGAATCCCGAATGGATAGACTTATTTGATGCCCTTTAATATTATAAATAAGAAATATTCAAAATACTGCGGGCAGCAATGCATGAGATTGCCACGACATGTTTTCAACATATCTCGCAATGACAAGAAGAAGAGTATTGCGTATATCGTATAACGTATACCGTGAATACTGAGAGAAGCAATGCTTGCAAGAATGCAAGATTGGAAAGCTGCAAGAATGAGATCGGGGTTTTTTAACTAAAAACTAAAAACTGATAACAGTCTTTATATACCAAATACTAAATACCAACGACTAACGACTAAATTAGTATCGAGTATTGAGTGAATACTGAGGGTATAAATGATGCAAAGATGGAAGATTGGAAAATTAAAAAAGAGCAGAATGCGCTGGCATAAATGAATGAGATTGCCACGACATGTTTCAACATGTCTCGCAATGACAAGAAGAAAAAGGTATTAAGTATACCATGAATACGGTGGAAATAAGTGAAAGATAGTTTTCAGATTTTAGTTATCAGTTTACAGTTAAAGACAATATAAAAAATACTGAAGTTTCAGTTCAAGGCATCAGATGAACACTCCTTTTGACAAGTTTTCATCTGTTATTTTATTAGAAAGTGTTACCTATGTCTTGAAGTTTTTTGTTACTCATATCCTGAATTCGTATCAGACTAAATACTAACTACCAACGACTAACGACTATATTGTCACTGCGAGGAGCGTAGCGACGAAGCAGTCTCATCCACTTCTACCCACAGAATTCAATCTATCATCCAAAATCTTAACTAAAAACAAAAAACTATAAACTAAAAACCTAACCCCCAAATTAGTTTCATTAAGATAGTTGATATTTTTTAATCTATTAATAATATTATGTTATAATTTAAGAAGAAGTTTTTGGTCTTAAGTATCCTTCTGAATGAAGCGAAATAAAAAATGTTAGGTATAGAATAAGATGAAGATAAATTTATCCCAATTAGGAAAGGGTGATGAAAATGATATTTAGAGTAGTTGTTGAGAAAGACGAGTCTGGTTATTATGTTGGCGAAGTGCCCGCTTTACCAGGATGTTTAAGTCAGGGTAAAACCATTGAGGAATTAAAAGTAAATATTACAGAAGCTATTGAAGGCTGGTTAGAGGTTATGAATGATAAGGCAAACAAGAAGAATAACCAAGTGTTCGAGATCTCAGTATGAGTCACCCAATTAAACTTTGCTCTGGTGCCAAAACTGTTAAAAAATTCAAAAAAGCAGGATGGAAAACTAATAGACAGAAAGGCTCACATGTGATGATGGTAAAGGATAATTATGAATATACCCTGTCGATTCCATTACAAAAAGAACTGGGAGTCGGTATTTTAAAGAAATTAATTAATCAAGCAGGCTTGAGTGCCGAACAATTTAATAATTTATAAAAGAAATAAGATAATAAATAGTATAAAAGTATAATATGTATTTTAAAAAAGAAAAACAATAAACCTATTCCAGCAACTTATTGCTACAAATGATGTAGGAATAAATGAATGAGATTGCCACGCCTACCGCTTAACATTAGTTAAGGGCAGGCTCGCAATGACAAAAAGAAGAGTATTGCGTCTGTCGTATAACGTATACCGTGAATACTGAGAGAAGCAATGCTTGCAAGAATGCAAGATTGGAAAGATGCAAGAATGAGATCGGGGTTTTTTAACTAAAAACTATAAACTAAAAACTGATAACAGTCTTTATATACCAAATACTAACTACCAACGACTAACGACTAAATTAGTATCGGGTCGTAAGTATTGAGTATCGATTGAATACGGTGGGAATAAGTGAAAGATAGTTTTCAGATTATAGTTAACAGTTTACAGTTAAAGACAATATAAAAAATACTGAAGTTTCAGTTCAAGGCATCAGATGAACACTCCTTTTGACAAGTTTTCATCTGTTATTTTATTAGAAAGTGTTACCTATGTCTTGAAGTTTTTTGTTACTCATATCCTGAATTCGTATCAGACTAAATACTAACTACCAACGACTAACGACTATATTGTCACTGCGAGGAGCGTAGCGACGAAGCAGTCTCATCCACTTCTACCCGAACAGATTTAGACAAAAAGCGAAAAACTATAAACTAAAAACCTAACCCCCAAATTAGCGCTATAAATTATGTGAGTATAAATGCATGAGATTGCCACGCCTACCTCTTAACATTAGTCAAGGGCAGGCTCGCAATGACAAAAAAGTATTAAGTATTCCGTATAATGTATACCGTAAATACTGAGAGAAGAAATGCTTGCAAGAATGGAAGGTTGGAAACCTGCAAGAATGAGATCGGGGCTTTTAACAAAAAACAAAAAACTATAAACTAAAAACTTGACCCGCTTTATGTATTTTCTTATTATCCCATCTTTAAAATATTGATATCCATTGTTTCCAGGTTAATTAATAGCAGTTTATTTCGCAGTAATTTTCCACGCTTGAGCAACACCTTTGTGACTTCGGCTACCTGGAAGGAAGCAACCATGGCGGGACTGAAAGAAGGAACGCTGATTTTCCTGTTTTTATTGATTTCTGAATAATTTTCAAGTGAGCCATAGATTATTTTCAGTCCTTTGTCACCTGGTAATATCGTGCTAACCTGCCCGTTAAAGTTGTTAATGGCTCCATGGATTAGTGGTATTTTTAACCTGTAACAGGATTTTTGTAAATCAAAACGTGCAGGAATATTATCCAGGGCATCAACTACTATATCAGATTCCTGAATTAATGGAACAATATTTTCTGAATTAATGAATTGGGAATAGGCTTTTGTGCTTATGCTGGAATTGATATGCTTTATTCTTGCTGCGGCAGTTTCTGCTTTACCTTCACCAATGTAGTTTTCTGAACATAATAACTGACGATTTAAATTGCTTTCGTTGAATATATCTCCATCGATAACTATTAGATTTCCTATTCCCAATCTTGCTAACATTTCAATTATATACCCACCTAATCCCCCACAACCTACAATAGCTACGGTTGAGTTCAGCAGCCTGATTTGTTCTGAGAAACTAATTGAATCGTAATTGCGTTCATAACGTGCAGGAATAATGTTTTGTTGCAATGCTGCTATTTCTACCTCTCGTAAAGATAGTTGGTATTTTTCAGCGAGCCCGATTACTTTATCGGTAGATATTATGGGAATATTATTCTCTTCCTTATTGGAAGCCATTAATATATTCTTTAATTCATTGTTCACATTTTTTAAATTATTATCCATTATCCCCCAGCCATTACTAAATATAGTTTTAATTCACAGGATTGCTCGATTAAAAATTTCTTATTAACATTTTTCTTGCCGTCCATTACCATAAAGCCCAGGAAAGTAGTTTTTATTTTTCCATCATTGAGTACCTGGCCAACGCTAACAGGGTTATCGTACTCTAAGTGTAATATTTGTGTATTACCTTTTAGATTTTGATCACTGCTTAATAATTTGGGTACAATTAATTTTATTTTTATCATAATTTCTATCCTTATTTTTCTGTTTGTTTATAGCAATATTGCTATATGAACCTACTATATTATTATATCAGCAAGGTCAAATTTTAAATCTTTCTGGGTTTAGAGATTAAAAAATTGTTTTTAAATAAAGAGAAATATATGAGAGATTTTAACTTTTTTAGTGATTTTTGTTATTTACTTTGGGATAAATTCTTTTCTAATAAGGAAAGCCAATCCGAATAAATTTCCTGGTACTTGGCAGTTATAGAATTATCTGGTTGAACAATATTATCTGCTTTAAGCCCCACAAAGGCATCTTCGAACTTCTTAAAAATACCAGCTCCCAGACCAGCTCCTCTGGCTGCTCCCTGGGAACCGTCTGTATTGTAGAGCTCCAATTTTGTTCCAGTAACCGTAGAGAATATTTCTTGAAATAATGTACTGGAAAATTGGTTAGTCTTCCCAGCCTTAATAGTTGAAATTTTCAAACCCATTTCATTCATTATTTCAAGACCATACTTTAGGGCAAAAATAATACCTTCCTGGGAGGCTCTTAATAAATGTCTTTTATCATGAATGTTGAAATCTAATTTTTGAATAATTGCCCCTAAATTCTTATTATCCAGCGTTCTTTCTGCTCCATTGCCGAATGGGAAAAGAAACAAACCTTCAGAACCTGCTGGTGCTTGAGAAGCAAAGGTGTCCATTTGTTCATACTTAATATTATTAATAGAGGCAGATAGCAATTTATTCTTGAGCCAGCTATATAAAATACCACAACCGTTTATACAGAGAAGTACCCCGTAGCTGGGATTGTCCTGTTGGTGGTTGACATGGACAAAGGTATTAACACGAGACCTGGAATCAAACAACGGTTTATTAGTAACCCCGTATATTACGCCGGAAGTTCCTGCCGTGGTAGCTGCTTCTCCCGGTCGTAGCACATTAAGAGAAAAGGCATTATTGGGCTGGTCCCCGGCTCGATAAGAAATTTTTATGCCTGGCTTCAAGCCCAGTTCTTCAGCAGCCCTTGCAGAGAGGTCTCCCTGAACAGAAAAAGTAGGAACAATGTCAGGAATCAAATCAGGGTTTATTTTATAATAATTCAGGATTAAATCAGCAATCTTATTATCCTGAAAATTCCAGAAAATGCCTTCTGATAAACCTGATGGGGTAGTATTAATAGTTCCGAGCATTTTCATGGCAATATAATCACCTGGCAGCATAATCTTGTATATTTGTTTATATATTTCCGGTTCATTTTCCATTACCCATTTTAATTTGGAAGCAGTAAAGTTACCAGGCGAGTTTAATAATTGAGGAAGAGAGACTTCCTTGCCAATTTCTGAGAAGGCCTTATTACCAATCTCAACAGCACGGCTGTCAGACCATATAATAGAAGGGCGCAATACCTGTTGGTTCTTATCTATCAGGACCAAACCGTGCATCTGGTAGGAAATCCCGATAGCTTTAATATCATCAATATTGATATGAGCTTTTGATAAAATATGTTTTGTGGATAATTTGACATGTTTCCACCATATTTCAGGAGCCTGTTCAGCCCAACCGGGCTGAGGGGCGTTAATTTCTAATTCTTGCTGGGGAGAAGTAGCAGATGCCACGACCTGCCCATTATCTGAGTCCAACATGGTGGCTTTTATCGAAGAGCTTCCAATATCATATCCCAGTAAATAACTCATTTTTAAATTTTCCTTACTTATTTAAAGAATTATCAGAATAATTGTAGGGAATATAAAAAGTAATTCTAATTATTGCTATTTATAATATATTCTCTTTTCCAGTATATTATATACAAAACAAATTTTCAATGAATGTTGATAAATAGTTCATGTAAACATCGCACCCGCAAAGCGGGTGGCTTTAAGAACCCCTGAAAGGGGTTTAACTTTTTTGCTCTTTTTCTTTCGATTTTTTATTTATACCTTTAACCATAATCTTTACTTAAGCAATAGTATTTCCAACTTTGGATTTCAGGTGAAATATTATTATCTATCTTATTTTAATCTTTTTATGGTTAAATAAAGCTGGTGAGTATACCTGAACCCGCAATATTTTAAGACCAACTATTATTATATACAGTGATTTCTGAAAATGATATAATAAAAGTGTTCTATTTTTTTCATACTTGAGGTAAAAAATAAATGGATATTATGGAAATGATTCAAACTCTTTCTGGTAACAGCTCAGCACTTAAACAGTTAAATAAAAAAGTTGATGCTGAGCCGGAAAAAGTAGAAAAGGCTGTGCAGATAAGTATCCCCATGCTCATGGAAGCATTAAACCGCAATACAAATAATCCGCAAGGTGCGCAATCTCTGACAAAAGCACTGGAACAGCATCAGGATGATCAGGTTGGTAACCTGGAAAAATTTTTACAGAATGCAAATACAGAAGATGGTTCAAAAATATTAGAGCATATTTTTTCCAGTAAGAAGCAGGCAGTACAAAGTAACCTCTCTAAGACAACCGGGTTGAAACAGGAGCAAGTGGGCTCCATTTTAGCTAGTCTTGCCCCGATGGTATTGGGGTTTTTGGGAAATCAGAAAAAAACACAAAACCTGGATGCTGACGGTATATCCCATCTAACATCTTCATTATCTCAGACTTTGCAGAAAAACACTGGTGGGAATTTATTAACCCGTTAGGGCAGAAAACCATGGGCTTGCCCATGGATGAATGAAA
>CAZWUL010000040.1:0-8826 GCA_964636625.1 uncultured Atribacterota bacterium
AGAGACCGCTGTCCTTTTGCTACAGATTTGTGCCGGCAAACTCCTGTTAATAAAGAAATTTCTCCCGGACATGAAGTCGCCTGCCATTATTTGGATAGAGTCGAAGAATTCAGAAAAAAGGCAAAAATTCCTTCTACCTGGGGGCAAAAAGGCGGAAAAGTTTTGCTCTCAACCAGAGAAAGACCTGCTGTCCTGCAGGTTGATAAAATAAAAAAAGTTTTTAACTTAAAATCTGAAAAACTGTTTTCAAGGAAACAAAGATTATTAAAAGCTGTAGATGGAGTAACTTTTAATGTCAGGAAAAATGAAATCCTGGGTTTAGCCGGGGAAAGCGGTTCTGGCAAATCAACACTTGGTGAGTTAATAGCAAGGCTGCAAAATTCAACTTCCGGTAAAATATTATACCTTGGCAATAATATTGCAGAGTTAAAGAAAAAAGAATTAAAGAAGTTTAGAAAAAAACTGCAGGTTGTTTTTCAGGACCCCTACGAAACACTTAATCCTCGCTTTACTGTTCTGCAAACAGTTATAGAACCTCTGACGATTCATAATATCGGGGAAGATTTCTTTGAGAGAGTTGAAAAAGCAAAGATGGCCTTAATTCGTTCAGAATTGACTCCTCCAGAGCAGTACCTGGAACGCTTCCCTCATCAACTTTCCGGGGGGCAAAGACAAAGAGTAGCATTAGCCAGGGCAATTATCCTGGAACCTGAGTTCATAATCGCTGATGAACCAGTCTCCATGCTGGATGTTTCTGTTAGAGCAGGTATTCTTAATTTATTGAGAAAACTGCGTGATGAATTGGGAGTTTCGGTTATTTATATATCACATGACCTGGCCACAATTCGGTATATTTGTGATAGAACAGCAATTTTATACCTGGGAAGAATTATGGAAATCGGTGACACAGAATCAGTCATTACCAACCCCAGTCACCCCTATACCCAGATGTTGTTGTCTGCAGTGCCAATCCCTGATCCTACAAAAAAACGCGAAAGAGTTGACCCGCGGGGAGAAATACCTGATCCAATTGAGCTTCCCAATGGCTGCCGCTTTCACACCAGATGTGTTCATGCCACTCCAGAATGCGGATTTGAAGGCAGGGATGTACAACATATAATTGTTCTAGCTCAAAATCATCCTGATTATCCAGATATTCATACTCCACTAAAGCAAATTAAAAAAATAGAAATCAGTGGCCATGATATTAAAATAACAATTTCCAATGAGAACAGCAATGGAGATGAGCTGGACAATGAGATAAAAAATCTTATGAATGAATGGAACCAGTCCTTTCCTAAAGCCGTTACAGGCTGGTCCTGGCATGAGAATATACTTACTATCTCTTTTGGCAAAAAGAGTGAGCCTGAACTAAGGTTAGCCCCGGGGAAACAGCAAGTTGCCTGTGTACTTTATGACAGCATTAACGAATAAAAAGTTATTTTCTCTTTCCTTCTATTATTTTATTTTTTTTGCTTATAATTTACTACTCGTTGGTATTTGTACTCAATACGCAATCCGTACGACCCAATACTTATTTTAACTTTATATTCAGCAAATCATCTATTTCCAGGATTCCATTGGTATCCTTTCACTCTTGGTCTAAAAACCGTAAACTGAAAACTGATAGCTTTCTTTTATTCTTCCAGCATTAATCTTTCTAATTCCAGAGGTTTGACATATTCTCCATCCCTGTACGCTCTCATATTACCGCCGGAAATCTCATCAATTAGAATTATCTGCCTGCTATCTTTCAATCTGCCAAATTCCAGCTTGATATCATATAATTCAATACCTTTTTCAGCAAGTACTTCTTTTATAATATTACATATATTTTTGGTTAGATTCTTTAAGGTCTGATATTCTTCTTTGGAGAGAATCCCCAGCATATCCAGGGCATCATCAGTGATTAAGGGATCATTTCGCTCATCATCTTTCAGGGTAACTTCTACCAGGGCATCCAGGAACTGGCCTTCTTTTGCATACAAACCATAACGACGCAAAAAACTTCCTACAGCCCTGTACCGGCAAATAATCTCTAAGCCTTTCCCAAATGCTTCTGCCGGCTTTACGGTCATAGTAGCATTATCAATATCAGAATCTATATAATGAGTTGGTATATCTCTTTCCTGGAGCTTCTCAAAAAACAGCTTTGTCAATCGCAAACCTGCCCTGCCCGCTCCCTCCATTGTCAAGCCGACAGTATTAGAGCCCGGGTCAAAAACCCCATTTTCCCCTGTTACATCATCTTTGAACTGTAACAGATAGTTTCCATCTTCCAGTGCATAAACATCTTTTGTCTTTCCCTGATAAACAAGTTTCATCTTAAAAACCTTCCCTGTATTCATAATTTTAAAACTATTCTATATTAATATCTCTATTAGGGCAAACTTGTTTTGATATATTTTAAAAAAATAAAATAATTTTCTTTCAAATTTTTATTATCTATTATTTGTATGTTTGTTTAGAAAAAATATTCATAATTTCCTTTTTTATTTTTTCTTTAGTAGGAATAACTTCTCTTTCCAATGATTCACTGAAAGGAATCGGGGTATCCAGAGAACCTATCCTTTTTGGGGGGCATTTGATACATCTGAAAGTATCTTCTTTTTCAGTGACTGCAGAAATTATCTCTGCATGTATTCCTCCGGTTACCGGAGACTCATCTACTACCAGTAACCTCCCGGTTTTTTTTACAGAATTAATAATTGTTTCTTTATCTAAAGGTCTTAAAGTCCGCGGGTCTATCACTTCTATGTCTACTCTATTTTTTAATTCTTCGGCTACATTCAGACAGTGGGCAACCATCCAGGAAGTAGCAACTACTGTAATATCATTTCCTTCTCTTTTTATGGAAGCTTTGCCAAGAGGCAGTAAATACTCTTCTTCGGGAACTTCACATTCCTTAAAATAAAGCTGCTTATGCTCAAAAAATAAAACCGGATTGTTATCACGAATCGCACTTTTCAGTAATCCTTTTGCATCATTAGCATCAGAAGGAGTTACTATTTTTATACCGGGAATATTTATAAACATTGAGTGGACTGTCTGAGAATGTTGGGCTCCACCACCAAACCAGCGTGAACCTTCAGGTGTTCTTATTACCATAGGTACTGACCATTCACCGTTTGATAGATAGCTTATCTTGGCTGCCTGGTTTAAAATTTGATCCATTCCAACCATAATAAAATCAGCAAACATAATTTCTACTACCGGTCTCATACCTCTCATTGCCGCACCTACAGCTGTACCTATAATTGCACCTTCTGATATAGGAGTGTTCCTTATCCGTTCCTTGCCAAACTTGTCTACCAGTCCTTTATTCACTCCAAACCCATATCTTGTTATATCTTCACCGTAAGCTATTACATTTTCATCTCTATACATTTCTTCATACAAAGCTTTTTTTAGAGCTTCCAGGTAGGTACATTTACTCATTAGCCTTTTCCTCCTGGTAGACATATTCAGAAACTGTATCAGCTGTCGGAAAATCACTATTTAGAGCAAAATTTACTGCTTTATTGATTTCTTTCTGTGCTTCTACTTCTATTTTTTTTATTTCTTTCAAATTTATTATTTTCTTTTCAATAAGCTCTTTTTTATATTTTTTTATTGGGTCATGAAGTTCCTTCCATTCATCCTGCTCTCCTTCAGGCCTGTAGACGCCAAGATCTCCTGCAGAATGTCCTCTTAAACGATACACTAAAAATTCAATCAGGACAGGTCCCCATCCATTTCGAGCTTTCTCTACTGCCTGTTTTGTTTTTTTGTAAACCTTGATTACATCAGTTCCATCAATAGTAAACCCGGGCATACCATAAGCAGCAGCACGTTCAGAAATTCTTTTTATCTTTTGATGTTCTTCCTTTTTGGTAGCAGCCCCATAATGGTTGTTTTCACAAATATAAATTATTGGTAAGTTCCATATGGCCGCCATATTTAATGATTCATGGAAAAAGCCAATATTAGTTGCCCCGTCTCCAAAAAAACTTACTGTAACTGCCTTGTCCTCCTTAATCTGGCTTGCCAAAGCTGAGCCGGTAGCCACACAGATATTTCCACCAACTACTCCACTGGCAACCGCCATTCCTCTTTTTTTATCCGAAAGATACATACTTCCGCTTCGGCCCTTGTTGGTACCAGTAACTTTTCCATAGCATTCAGAAATTATACTTATGGGTGAGGTACCACGTGCTAAAAAATGACCATGATTTCTGTGATTGGAAAAGATAATATCTTTTTCAGAAAGAGCCTCCATTACTCCTGTTGCTATGGCTTCTTGTCCATGATAGGTATGAAGGTGGCCGTTTAGTCTACCTTCTCTAAATAATTTTTCAAGTATATCTTCTAATGTACGAATTCTACTCATTGTCTTAAACATTCTTATTTCTTGTTCGTAATCCATGCTACACATATCCCTTTTTATATATTTATTTTTATCCCTTTAAAGTTTGCGCTCTTTGCTGTGTAATTTTAACAAAAATATTTATCTTTATTTTATTTTATAAATGCACTCCAGGCCACTTTAAAAAATTATATAATTATCTGAAAATTGTTATAATTGTTATTTTCTTGGTATTTTATATGTTTTATACTTAAAATGCCATAAATGTTCTATAGATTTATTTGCCTATTATTATTTTTAAATAATGAAAGAATTTTTATAACAAATTGCTTGATTATTAAGTATAACTTACCTTTTTACTTATAATATGCTTATAGTACAATTATCACACTGAAATTAATATACATTTTACAATAATTTCTGTCAATATGTTGTTTTGAAGAAGATACCTGTTTTCTTTTTTATTAGAAGAACAAAGAGCAGCATTATGAATTATTTTTTCCTGGTCTATCTTTCTGTATTGTCATTTTTTATTTTTTTGTCCATAATATGCGTTTTTACCGTGTTTTCTAAAAAAGTGCTTATCAAGGAGATAATAGGGACAACCATTATTAAGTGGGTTTAGGAGCATGGTATTAAATGCTATTTTTGCCACCTCTTCCAGCACTACACTATTGCTTACAGCTTCTTCGGGATTTTTCCCCCAGGTAAATGGTCCATGCCCGGCTACTAATACAGCCGGGCAGCAATTGTAATCTTTGTTTCTAAATCTTTCTACAATGACCTTTCCGGTATTTTCTTCGTATTTATTTTTGACTTCATCAATTGTCATAATCCTGGTGCATGGTATCTCCTGGTAAAAATAATCAGCATGGGTAGTTCCATAGCAGGGTATATCCAAACATGCCTGCGCCCAGCTTGAGGCATAGGTTGAATGAGTATGTACTATACCGCCAATATCTTTAAAACTGTTATATAATACCAGGTGTGTTGCTGTATCAGATGAGGGATTTAATTTACCTTCTATAATATTTCCTTTTATATCAACAACAACCATTTTATCAGCAGTCAATTCTTCATATGTTACCCCACTTGGTTTAATAATAACCAGGTCATCTGGACGACTTATACCACTGACATTACCCCAGGTATAGATAACCAGGTCTTTTTTTACTAACTCTAAGTTAGCATTTAGAACTTCTTCTTTTAGTTGCTCCAGCATTTTTTTGTCCTCACAATTTTCTTAAATATTTCTCCAAATCTTTTCCCAGGGATATATAAAGATTGTAAAGTTCATTATATTTATCTACATTGGACTTTTTTGGATAATAAGTTTTAGAGAAACCGGACAACATTGCTTTTTGTGCATCGGTAATATCTTTATATATACCTGCGGCAACGGCTGCGAACATAGACGCTCCAAGTGCGCAGGTTTCATCAGAAGCAGCCACTTTAACAGGTTTATTTAAAATATCGGTTGTGACCTGCATAACAAATCTATCCTTTTTTGGTATTCCTCCCATTGCGATTATTTCATCAATGTCTAAACCTTCCTTTAGGAATTGCTCATTAATCGCCCGCGAACCAAAGGCAGTAGCTTCTACCAAAGCCTTAAAAATTAATGGTGCATTCGTGCCCAGGCTTAACCCTAAAATTGCGCCGGTTAAAGTTTGGTCGGCAAACGGGGAACGCCTTCCATTTAACCAGTCCAAAGCTAAAAGAGTGGTATTATCCGGGTCTAATTTTTCAGCTTCCTCTCTTAATTTAATAAGGATCTTACTCTCAATTTCTTCTTTAATCCTAATATCTTTATTTTTGTTTAAATTATTGACTTCAGGCAGAATTGCTTCTAAAGGCCATGATAATAAATCTTTAAACCAGGCATAAACATCACCAAAAGCTGATTGTCCAGCTTCTAATCCTATTAAACCCGGAATTACCGAACCGTCTACCTGCCCGCAGATTCCCTTTATTAATTTATTGTTAATCATATCTTTTGACACTACCAGGATATCACAGGTTGATGTTCCCATTATTTTAACCAGGGTCCTTTCTTTAACTCCACCACCTACTGCCCCCATATGGGCATCAAAAGCTCCTACGGCTATAGCAATACCTTCTTTTAAGCCTAATTTTTTTGCCCATTTTTCACATAAGTTACCTGCTTTTTCATCAGAGGTATAAGTGTCTTTATACAAGCGCTCTTTTAATCTGTGCAGCAAGGGATCTAAGTCATTTAAGAACTCATCATCCGGTAATCCACCCCAGTCCTCATGCCACATTGCTTTATGGCCTGCAGCGCACCTGCTTCTTTTAATTTCAAGTGGTTTTGTATTCCCCGCTAAAAGAGCAGTAATCCAATCACAATGCTCAACCCAGGAAAAGGCAGCTTTTCTTACTTTTTCATTTTTTCGTAAAACATGTAATAACTTTGCCCAAAACCACTCTGAGGAATAGACTCCTCCCTCGTATTTGGTAAAATCAATTCCGCCCCAATTTTTAGCTTTATCATTAATCTCTGCTGCTTCCTGCACTGCAGTGTGGTCTTTCCAGAGAATAAACATGGCATCTGGTTCATCTTTAAAATCTTCCCTGAGAGCCAAAGGAGTACCACTTTCATCAATAGCACAGGGTGTTGAACCAGTTGTGTCAATTCCTATACCTTTTATATTCTTTTTAATATTTTCATCACAGGGCTCCAAAGCAATTTTAATAGATTCTTCCATTGCTTCCAGATAATCAAGAGGATGCTGGCGAAATTGGTTCCGCAGCGGTTCTGTATATTCTCCCTTCTTCCAGCGAGAATAATGTGCCACTCCAGTACTAATTTCCTTGCCGGTCCCTGTTTCAACTACTAAAGCCCGTACAGAATCAGTTCCAAAATCAAGTCCAATAACATAATTACTCATTCTCCAACTCCTTCTAATTTTTTACAATATTATAATTTATTTTCTTTTTTTTATTATTTTTAGAACTACTATTTAGTAATTATATTTATAATAAGCTTCATTCCATCTCAATTCTTTCTTAAAATCATGAATTTTAATATCTTTATCAATTAGTAAAAATTCTATATTTGCTATCTCTGCAAAATCTTCCATATGCTCAGCAGTCACTGCCAGGCTAAATCCAGTATGGTGAGCCCCTCCTGCCAGTATCCAGGCTGTAGCTGCTGTTTTTAAATCCGGGATAGGTTTCCATATTGCCCTGGCAATTGGTAACTTTGGTAACTTTTCATCAATTTTAACAACATCCACTTTGTTAACTATCATCCGTAATCTATTTCCCATATCAATTATTGAGGAGTTAATTCCATTTCCAGGAGTTGCATTAAATACCAGCCTGACAGGGTCATCCTTTCCCCCGATTGAAAGAGGTTTAACATCCAGAATAGGACGTTTACTGGCAATCGATTCACAAATCTCCAGCATATGTGCCCCCATTACTTTCATATTTCCAGGTTCTAAGTGATAAGTATAAACCTCCATAAATGAAGTTCCGCCACTCAGACCAAAAGCCATAACTTTCATTGCTCTTACCAGTGCAGCAGTTTTCCAGTCACCTTCTGCACCAAAACCATATCCGTCATTCATAAGCCTCTGTACAGCAATGCCCGGTAATTGTGGTAATCCGTACAAATCTTCGAAATTTGTAGTAAAACCCTTAAAATTTCCTTCTTCCAGAAAACTCCTTAACCCAAGTTCAATTCGAGCAGCTTCATATAATGATTTTCTTTTATTGCCATTTTCTAACAAATCATCCTCAACCAGATATTTTTCTTCATATTCTTTAATTAGTTTTTCTACCAAATAACCGGCGACACCTTTTATGTGTTCTGCCAGTTCTCCTACTCCATAACCATTAACTGAATAACCTAATTTTATTTGGCTTCCAACTTTATCTCCTTCAGTTACTGCGACCTCTCTCATATTATCACCAAAACGAGCTATTTTAGCTCCCTGAGAATCATGCCAGGCTGCAGCAGCCCTTATCCAGGTATCCAGCTTTTGTAAGACTTCCCGATCTTGCCAGTGACCAACTATCACCTTCCTATTTAACCTCATTCTGGCTACAATAAAACCAAATTCCCTGTCTCCATGGGCAGATTGATTAAGATTCATAAAATCCATGTCTATTTCTGCCCAGGGAATATCCCTATTGAATTGGGTATGTAAATGGGTAAAGGGTTTTTGTAAAAATTTTAATCCTGCAATCCACATTTTGGCTGGTGAAAAGGTATGCATCCAAAAAATCAAACCAATACATTGTCGATCGAGATTTGCTTCTAAACACAATTCTTTAATACTTTCTGGATTAGTCAACACCGGTTTAAAAATAATTTCAACTGGTAATTTAGAATCAGAAAAATATTTAACAATCGTTTTGGAATCACATTCAACTGATTTTAAAGCTTCCTTCCCATATAAGTCCTGACTCCCGGTAACAAACCAAACCTTATAATTATTAAAATCTATAATCAT
>CAZWUL010000041.1:0-8369 GCA_964636625.1 uncultured Atribacterota bacterium
TTTTATCTGAGGCATCGATAAAATTTCGAATACTTTTTTGATGAGGCAATTCGTAATCTTGCGTAAAACAAATAAGTTTATTATAATGGTTAAATTATAATTTTTTATATTGTTTTATTTAAAAACTTTTTAGCTCTTTTTCTTTCGTTTTTTTATTTATACTTTAACTATAATATTTCTTAAGCAATACAACTTACAGCTTTGCGATTCAGGTAAAGATTGTCATCAAGTTTATCATAATCTTTTTATAGTAAAACCATTTCATTTAAATTATTCCTAGAGATTTTCCAGCCTTTTCAAAAATCTCAAGTGCTTCCTGGATATCATCTGTACTATGATTAGCAAGAACGTGTGATCTTAATCTGCTTGTCCCTTTTGGGACAGCTGGAAAAACAATGGGGCAAATAAAAATACCCATCTCATTAACAATTTTACAAAGCTGCAATGTCTCTTCTTCCTCCCCAATAATAATAGGAACAATTGCTGTAACAGTATCTCCGGTATTGTATCCCATTGATTTTATTCCAGTTCTAAACTGTTCCATATTTTTATGCAACTTTTCAACTCGCTCAGGTTCATCTTCAATTACTTCGAAAGCTGCCATGGCAACTGCAGCGTTTACTGGTGGAATAGGAGCTGAAAAAATAAATGGCCTGGAATTATGTCTTAGATAATCAATTATCTCTTTTTTACCAGCAATATATCCACCTACAGCAGGAATAGTCTTGCTCAAAGTACCCATATGGAGGTCCACCGCATTCTCTAATCCGAAATATTCTTCAATGCCATGCCCTGTTTTGCCAAGCACTCCAATAGAATGGGCTTCATCTACCATTACCATTGCACCATATTTTTTAGCTAGACGTGAGATTTCCGGTAAGTTTGCTACGTCCCCATCCATACTGTAAACACCATCTACTATTATAATCTTATTAGTATAATTAGCTGATTCTTCTAAAATGGCTTCTAATCTTTTCATGTCATTATGTAAGAAAGATCTATATCTAGCTCCTGAAAGCATACATCCATCTATAATGCTGGCATGGTCAATCTTATCAATTATTACTAAATCTCCTCTTTGATAAAGAGATGTAATTGCTGCTAAATTTGTTACATAGCCACTGGTATAAGTAATTGCATCTTCGGCTCCTTTAAATTGAGCAATCTTCGCTTCCAATCTATTGTGCACCTCAGTAGTACCTGATAAAAAGCGCACACCAGAAGTACCTGTACCATATTTTTCAATAGCCTTAATTCCTGCTTCTTTTAACCTGGGATGATCAATTAAAGCTAAATAATTATAGGAAGCTAACATAATTTTTTCTTTTTGGTCAACCACTACTCTTGATTGAGAAGAATTCTCAATAGTTTTTAACCAAAAAAATGTCTCATTGTCTTTTAGTCGTTTTACTCTTTGACTAACCTGAGCTATTTTTTCTTTTAAAGAAACTCCCATTTTTTACTCCTCTTTTTATAAATTAAATCTAAATGTTTAACTTTTCTATTCTTGGCTTAAAGTCTATTTTTCTTAATAAGTCAAGATAATCTCTTTCTCCTAACTCTTCAGGTTTTTTGCCGGAAATAGCAACCAATGCCCCCTGGAAGACATTGGTACCAAAAGACCTCCCCTGAAATTGAGGTGTTGTAGTGACTAAATATTGAACTCCTCTGTCTTTTAAATCCTGTACATTATCTGCAGTTACTGTATTAGTTATAACAATCTTACCGTTCATTTTCTCAGGCATATACTGACTAATAGCTATATAGTCACCAGCAATTATATCTGCATCATCAAAAAAATGACCAAATTTGTTGTTGGTTTTTTCCTGTTTTTCCCCGGTAGGATACAAGTATTTAATGGGGAGATTTACTAAAACAGGTATTATCACCCGTGCTATCTTATTTAGTGTGCTCAAACTATATATTGGTATCGGTATATTTAAGCATGAAATAAGATCACCAAAAATCATTTTACATCCTGCCTCTATCAGTCCTTCCGCCAGGCCAAACCTGTCTACCGTGATAAGCAGCAAGGCTCTTTTGCCCTGGAGAGCAATATCAGTATTTTGGGTAATATATCTTACTACATTTTTTTCTAGCACATATTTAATCCCGGTGCCATCAACAATCGGCGTTTTTTTGATTACACTAACAATTCTGGCAGATTCTTTGATAGTGTATTTTTTCCCTTTTGGTCCAGAATAAAGGTATAAATCTGTTCCTCCAAGAGTAAAGACATCTACCTTTCCGTCATACTCTTGATACAATTGCATCATTTTTTTTACATCACCGTCTGTTCCTCTTCTCTCTATTTCTATTTCCTGTCCCAGTAAATTTATCTTTGCTATATGGTCTCTAGTTGAGGAACCCAGGCTGACACCAAGCACTTTTTTCATTATCTTTATCTCCTGTCTGCCGAAATTACTTTAACTTCCCTTAGAATATTTTTAATAATTTCAGGAGCAATATATTTGTCTTCTAAAATTGGTGATTTGCCAATCTCTACTCCAATTACCTGTATGCTGAATAACTTTTCCGCTACATTTACCCTTTTATCAGAACCCAAAAAAATGATTAAATCATAATCAATTAAATTAGTAATCATCGATATAATTACATTAAAAAGATCAACCTTTTCCTTCGTTTCAATAAATTCATTGCTTTCTTTTTTGTTTAAAAGTAAAGCAAAATCAACACCTATTTCCTGTGCTTTTTCTAATATTTCATTTTTATTTTTTATAGGAAAGCCAATAAGGGCAATTTTTTTACCTCTCCTGATTTCGCCAAGGCTTTCCAGACGAGAAACAAAAGTTCTTTCAATCCCCAATTTTCTAGCTGCTTCGACCTGGGTCAACCCCTCTGTTCTTAATTTTATAATTCTGCTAATCTCTCTATCCAATTTTTCTCGTGATAGAACTTTCTCACCAATTCTAATAAAATTCATAAATATAATTACCTGTACACAATTTTGTACACATTATATATCAACAATAAAATGTTGTCAAATTTATCATGCTTTCTGATTTTTAAACAAACTTACTCAAAAAGGGGCTTATAAAATGAATGCCTTAAATGGTAATGATTCCACCGCCAAGAACAACATCATCATCATAAAAAACAGCTGACTGACCTGGTGTAATAGCTCTTTTTGGTTCTTCAAAAATTACTCGCAGATTGTCATTTTCGTCCGGGAAAATAGTAGCTTTAGCTGGAGGTGTATTGTATCGGATTTGAACTTCTAATTGCATTGGATGTATAATTGGAGCAATTGAGCTGTAGTGAACTTTTACCAGTTTAAATTCTTTCTTATAAAGATCCGCTTCATCTCCTATAACTATTTTATTTTCCTTATTATTAATCTCAACTATATATTTTCGGCTGTTTAAAGATAAACCTGTTTTTCGCCTTTGTCCTATAGTATAGAAGGCAACACCTTTGTGTCTTCCTAAGATATTTCCGGAAGTATCAACAAAATAGCCTGGTTGATTTTTATCCTGCTGTGACGCTCTCTGCTCAATTAGCTCTCGATAATTATTGCCGGTAATAAAGCATATTTCCTGGCTTTCCTTTATCTTTAAAGATTTTAACCCAGCATTACTGGCAATCTTTTCCACACTCTTTTTTGTTAGATCTCCCAATGGAAAGACAGAACGGGAGAGAATATCATACCCTAATCTATAAAGAAAATAAGATTGGTCTTTTTTTCTATCCACCCCTCTCTTTAAAATATATCTGTCCTGGCCTGTTTTGTGTTCAATTCTGGCATAATGACCGCTGGCTATATATGATATCCCGTTATTAGAAGCATGCTTTAAAAGTAAAGGAAATTTTATTTTTTCATTGCATAACACACATGGGTTTGGCGTTATTCCATTCTGGTATTTCCTCACAAAATCTTTAATGACTATTCTACTAAAAGCTTCTCTATAATCTATTTCGTGTAATGTAATGTTTAATTTATCCGCCACTTCCCGAACTGTATTGCTATCATAAAAATATTCCTTATTGTGGGTTCCTTTTCCAAAATCATAATCACGACAGCCATCAGTAACAAGGTGAAAATAAACTCCTGTTACCTGGTATCCATTTTCTTTTAATAGAAAAGCTGCAGTATTGCTATCAATACCACCACTCATTGCCAGTAAAACACTTTTCTTTTTTTTCATTCATACTCCCCATATTATAATTATAATATCAGGTGCTTAGCTATTTCCTGTTGAGGCAACCCCTGAACAATTCTTTGTTGATTTATTTTATAATAAGCATTCTGTATATTAATATCTACAAAATCTTTATCTGAATTCCTATCGCAATACCTGGCAGTAATTCTGCTTGCTAAATCTAATATGTTATTTATCTCAACAATTTTTACATCTTCCCTAGCTGAATTATTATAAATGCGTAACAACGAAACAGGGCCTTTAAAATTTTTTGAATTTAATAAAAAATCCTGTGGTTGAACCATGGAGAATAATTTATTATTTTCTTGCTCATTTCTGCCTACTACCAACTTTGTATTTTTGTTAAGGTTAAAATGTCGACCGACTTTTAACAATTCTATATCATTCTTATTAAAATTATTTTTAGATAATAAATCATTCATCCTTTTTGCAAATCCTGGTTCAGTTAATTTACAACCACCTGCCGGAGCAGGATATTTTTTAATTCCCCAGCTTTTTGCAAGGGCAATTTGTCTTTTTCTTGACCGTCCTTGAATATCCATTAATTGAGAGCGATTAATAATCTTTTGCTTCTCCGGCAATGTTTCAGGCAATAATAAAGCAGAAAGAGGTCTTACAATCCATTGTCCAAACCCTGACTCCTTACTAATCTTCAAGATACACGCTTTATTTTGAGTCATCGGTCTCTGGCCAAGAACTTCTCCACTAATTATAAATGAAGCTTTTTCTTTTTTCATTAGCTCACCTGCCTTACGAAACATTGTAATCCGGCAATCGATACATGGATTAATATGTTTACCGAAACCATGCTTGGGCTCAAAAAGTAATTTTATAAGTTCTTCACTTATGTCTTCTGTAATAAACTTAAAATTTAGGTATTTTTCTGTATAAGCATCAGGTTTATCTTCTATAAAGGGGTTTTTAAACTTTATCCCTATTACATCTATATTCTGCTCTAAGATGATTTTGATAGCTAAAATACTATCTAAACCACCAGAATAAAGTGCTACTGCTTTCTTTTTATTACTCACAAGAACCTTCTTCCCTTTATTTTCTAATAAAAATAATAATTTAGCTTAATAACTGAATAAATATATACAATTTTTGTATTGAATAATTATTAACCAACCCGTTTTTTTTGATATGGATTACTTTTATTATCATTCTTAATTATAAATAATTATAACAACATGATGAAGTACTAGAAATGGAGTCAGAATGGGGATAGGAAATAGAAAATCAAGGAAGAGGCTAGTGTGCCCCTTCCTTTGTTCTCATCTATTCACAGCTAATTGCCTCAACTGGACAATCTTCGGCTGCTTGCTGGCAAGACTCTTCCGCATCTTTGGGAACAGTGTCAACTTTAACAACTGCTACATCATCCTGCATTTCAAAAACTTCGGGGCATGTGCTCTCACAAAGTCCGCATCCAGTGCAAAGATCCTGATCAACTGTTGCCTTCACAATATCTCACCTCCTATAAATTCATATTTTACAATTTACTGTATCAGCAAATTAACCAGTACAAATCTTTATTTAATTGCCTGCTAAATATTTAAGGTAAAAATTTTGGTTAATTCGCTAAAACCTATGACCTATTTAAGATAACTTAAAAAGTTATAAAATTCAAGCCTATTTTTTATTTTATCTATATTTTTATCTCCAGAAAATCTTCTGCCAAAAAAACCCCTGAATAGCGTCGAGTAGCCTCTTCTTTAAATTTATCCCAACTGTGTTTGCATTTCTTTGATTTATGGTATCGGGGACTAATATGGGTTAATACAAGCCGTTTTGCATTAGCAGATTTTGCTACTCTAACAGCATCTTCAATTGTAGAATGAAAACTATTCTTTGCCTCTACTTTATTTTCATCAGAAAAAGTTGCTTCATGTATTAGCAAATCAGCGTCTTGAGACAATTCAACAGAATTTTTAGAAAATATGGTATCACTACAATAAGATATTTTTTTCACAATTTTCAATTCTTTAATAAAATTACCTGATTTTAGAACTTTTCCATTTTCCAGTATTACCTGGTCTTTTTCTTTTATTTTTCTGTATATCGGACCAGGGGTAATTCCTAATCTCAATAATTTATTAACAAGAAGATTCTTTTTTGTGTATTTTTCATAAATAGCATAGCCAAAACAATCAACCTGATGCTCAAGGGATGCGCAGCTTACCTTAATGTTATCTTTTTCCCATAATAATTTTTTCGTTTTGTATTTTTCCAGTTTCATCTCATTAATGTAATAAGAATAAGGTATATGTGTTTTAGAATAATCAAAACAATTACCAAGATATGCCTGCAAGCCAACAGGTCCAAAAATATCAATATCATCTTCTATTCCCTGCAAACCACGTGTAGCAAGCAATCCGGGCAAACCAAAAAGATGGTCTCCATGCAGATGACTTATAAATATCCCCTTTAATTTTGATAATTTCAAACCAGCGGCAAATATTCTCTGCTGCGTTCCCTCTCCGCAATCAAATAACCAATAATCACCGCCTTTATTAAAAAAGACAGCAGTCGACGAAACATTTCTTTTATTAGTTGGCATTCCTGCCCCGGTGCCTAAAAAGATAACTTTATCTAACATTATCTTTGTAACTTCTCATTTCCAATTTATTTATTTCTGGCAATTCGGACACACAAAGGTACTCCTGTTTTCAATTCTAATAATTTCCAAAGGTTGTCCGCAAACAGGACATATACTATTTTTCTTACCATATACTTTGATTACTTCTCCATACCTGCCCTTATTGCCCTCTAAATCTATATAAGACTCATCCACCATGGTCGTTCCCTTAAGCTCAATAGCCTCTAATAAAATCTTTTGAATATTCATAAATAGCAGTTTTACTTCGTTTTTTGATAATAAATTGGCTTTACGAAGCGGATGAATTCTAGATTGAAAAAGAATTTCATTAGCGTATATATTACCTATACCGGCAATCTTTTTTTGGTCCATTAATACTTTTTTTATATTCTTTGTACTGTTTTTTAATAATTTACTGAATCTATGAAGGGTAAATTCTTCACTTAATGGCTCATAGCCCAGTGTTTCGATTCTTGATAAGTTTTTCTTCTTTCTTAGAAGCCATAGCTTGCCAAATTTTCTAACATCATTATAAATAAGTTCACTTCCATCTTCGAAAAAAAAATAAAGATGATTATGTTTCTCATGCTTTTCATATTTTTTTGTCAGGTTTTCTTTTTCAGAATTTGGATGGAATTCAAGCCGACCGCTCATTCCCAGATGAATAATTAGCTGGTAATCAATATTTATATTAATTATTATATATTTGCCCCTTCTTTTAACATTTATAATTTGGGAATTTTGTAATTTTGACAAAAATTCATTAATCCGGGGCATCTTAATCAGGGTTGGGGTTTTAATCTGTACTCTTTCTATGGTCTTATTAATGAGTTCATTTTGCAGGCCTCTTTTTATGGTTTCTACTTCAGGAAGCTCTGGCATTTTGCTGCCTCTCACAATTATAGATATTCTATTTTTTCAAAAATTTCAGATAAGTTATTAATAACCATCTCTGAGTAATTTTTATGGTATCCTATTTTATTTCTATCAATTAAAAGACTTTTCATTCCTGCATCTTTAGCAGCAATATAGTCAGACTTTTCACTATCTCCAATGTGTAATACCTTGTCAGGTAGGACATTTATTTCAAGGCATACTTTTTGATACACTTCTTTATTTTTTAACTGTTTGTAATCTGATAATGCAGAGAAAATTGAATTAAAATATTTTCTTATTCTTTTTAATTTTGGTATTAAAAATTCCCTTGGCATCGAAGACACACATATCAATTTATATCCCTGAAAAAGTTGTTCCAAAACCTGATAGGTTTCTGGAAACACCTTTATCTCGTCTGCATATTTTTCTAAGAGTTCTTCATGGTTGATATTAAGGTCAAAATATTTTATCCAGTAATTTATATCATACCATTTAATATCTTTTTCACCAACAATATCATATTCTTTCTGTACTCTTTCTAGGGCAGAATCAAAATTTATATTTTCTTTTTTGGCAACTAATCCGGGCATGGCTTTTTGCCAGATAAGGTCATTATAATCAGGGTCTACCAGAGTGCCATCAACATCAAATGATATAACTTCAATCCCCATACTTTCCCCCCAAATAAAAAATTCCCGGCAGTGTCCTACTCT
>CAZWUL010000042.1:0-8215 GCA_964636625.1 uncultured Atribacterota bacterium
ATATCCTCTTCCATCTTGCTTCCCCATCCAAAAGAGCCGATAATACCAGCATATTTTGCTTTCGGTTTTAAGATATTACAAAGGTAAGCAGCATACACAACCTGGGGATGAGGGCCAGTAAGCACAGTAGGAGATGCCAGAATAATGGTAGCAGCATCAACTAATGACATGGCTAATTTACCAATATCAGTATAAATCAAATGATATGGAGTAACCTTTATATCCTTCTGAATCAGCTGTTCTGTTAAATGATAAACCATCTTCTCTGTGCTTCCGTGCATAGAAATATAGGGTATTATTACTTCGTCACTTACCTTATCTGATACCCAATCCTGGTAAGCATTTAAAATAAATTCAGGTTTTTTGTAGATAGGCCCATGACTGGGAGCAATTATTTCAATTGGTATTTCCCATAACTTATCCAGATGGTTTTTAATCATATGTCTGAATGGCATCATTATCTCAGCATAATATCTTTTGGCTGCATAATAGATATCAGGAGTGTCTTCAGACCATAATTTGCTGGTAGCGAAATGAGAACCTAAAAAATCGCAGGTAAATAATATCCTCTCTTCGGGAAGATAAGTAAGAAATGTTTCCGGCCAATGCACCCAGGGAGCGAAAATGAATTGATATTTCTTTTTCCCAAATTGAAAAACTTGCCCATCTTCTATCTCATAAAAATCATTGTCCTCTAAATGTAATTCATCAATTAAGAGGTTTTTACATTTTTTGTTAGTAATAACACGACATCCAGGATATTCCTGCAAAACATCTTTTATACAGCCTGCATGATCCTGTTCAGCATGCTGGGCAATGATATAGCTTATTTTATTTACATTGGCTTCTCTTAAATTAAGAAAAAATTCTTCTTTTTTAGCAGGATCTACTGTATCAATAAGAAGCGCATCATCATCATATTTTATTAAATAAGAATTATAGCTGGTTCCATCAGGTAGAGGTATTAATTCATCAAATAATCTCCTGTCCCAATCAACAGAACCAATCCAATAAATCTCATCAGTTATTTTTCTGACTGCCAATATTATTCCTCCTTTTCAAACTCATCTTTGCTGGCACCACATAAAGGACAAACCCAATCTTCGGGTAAATCTTCAAAGGAAGTTCCAGGTTCAATATCTGCTTCCGGATCTCCTTTCTCCGGGTCATAGATATAACCACAAACAGTGCATCTGTACTTATCCATCTCTATCCCCCCTTTCTATTTTTTTATCATTAAAAAGAGTTTAAGCATTTAACTTATATTATAGATTAATTCTTGAATTTATTCATCTTTTCTTTTAATAATTTCAGAACCAGGTCAGGCTGTGCTCTTCCCTTGGTAAAACGCATTACCTGACCAACCAGATAATTAACTGCTTTTTCTTTCCCCTCCTGGTAATCCTGAACTGACTGCATGTTTTCCGTAATAACTTTTTCTATAATATTATCAATTTCATCCTTATTACTTATCTGAGTAAGACCGCTTTTTTTGACTAAGTCCGAAGCGCCTTGTCCGGTTTTAAACATTTCTTCAAAAATTGTTTTGGCAATTTTCCCGCTAATTACCTTGCTGTCAATCAGTTTTAACAATTCGGCCAATCTTGGGGCAGAAATCGGACTGGCACTAATATCAATATTTTCTTCACCTAAATATCTTAATAGTTCTCCTAAAATCCAGTTTGCAAGTTGTGTATAATCACTATAATCCCTGGAAGCTTCTTCGAAGTAATCACCCAGTGATTTAACCTCCACCAAGCGACTGGCATTATATTCGGAGAGTTCAAACTCTTTTATAAACCTTTTCTTTCTATCTACTGGCAATTCAGGTAAGTTATTTTTTATTTCATCAACCCAGGAATTTTCAATTTTGAGCGGTAATAAGTCAGGTTCCGGGAAATAACGATAATCATGGGCATCTTCTTTGCTACGCATGGAAATTGTCTGATTATTATTCTCATCCCAGCGTCTTGTTTCCTGGATAACTTTTTCTCCATTTTTAATTAATTTTCTCTGTCGGGATATTTCATAATCCAGGGCTCTTTTTATTGCCCGGAATGAATTCATATTTTTAACCTCAGTTTTTATTCCCAACTGGCCGGATTTTGCATCCCTTATTGAAATATTGGCATCACATCTCATCGAACCGCGTTCCAAATTGCCATCACATACACCAAGGTATTGAACAATAGCCCTCAGGCCCTGAAGAAAAATGATTGCTTCATCAGAAGAGTGCAAATCCGGTTCAGTAACAATTTCTAACAGCGGTATACAGGAACGGTTATAGTCCACTAATGAGTCAATAATTTTCCCATTTACTTCAGTATGAACCAGCTTGCCGGCATCTTCCTCCATATGAGCCCGATTAATACCAATTTTTCGTTTTTCACCGGTGTCTTCTAGTTCTAATTGCATAAACCCTTTTCCTGCCAGGGGTAAATCATATTGGGATATCTGGTAAGCTTTGGGCAAGTCAGGATAAAAATAGTTTTTGCGATGAAATATATTTACGCTGTTTATTATGCAATTCAAGGCAATAGCAGTTTTTATAGCTAATTCTACTGCTTTTTTATTCAGAACCGGTAAGCAACCGGGCAAACCAAGACACACAGGACAGGTATTTATATTTGGTTCTTTATCAATATAGTCTGTACTGCAGTGACAGAATAATTTAGTTTTCGTTAATAGTTGAACGTGAATTTCTAATCCAATTACTATATCGTCTTGCATGTTGAACTCCATTCTCTTCTTCTCTTATAATTGTTTTAAATATATTATTTTTTGTATTTAACAGTTTATTTATTATTGTGTATGTATATATAATTTTAACTCGATTGTTATACCTTCAGCTTATACTTGTATTTCTGGCTTTTTAAAATCGCTGCTGCTAAAATGAGTTTCAAAATTATAGGCAGTTCTCAGAATTTTATCTTCCTCAAATGCCCTGCCTATAATCTGAAGTCCAATGGGTAAATTGTCATTTTTTGTAAAATCACAATTAATCGATAAGCCAGGTAAACCTGCCAGGTTAACCGGCATAGTATACGCATCTGTTAAATACATAGTTAAGGGATCATCAATTTTTTCTCCTATCTTAAAAGCAGGTATAGGCGATGTAGGACACAATATCAGGTCAATTTTCTTAAATACTTCATCAAAATCTTTTTTAATCAAAGTTCTTACTTTTTGCGCCTTTAAATAATAGGCATCATAATATCCTGAACTCAGGGCATAAGTTCCCAGCATTATTCTTCTAATAACTTCTGAACCAAAACCCGCAGTCCTGGTTTTTTTATACATATCTTCTAAGTCATTGTTTTCATCAATTCGTAACCCATATTGAATACCATCAAACTTTGCCAGGTTGGAACTGGCTTCAGCCATACCAATAAGATAATAGGCAGGCAAGGCATACTGCATGTTTGGTAATGATACTTCTTCTATTTTTCCGCCTAAGTCTGCAATTTTTTCAATAGCTTTTAATACAGCTTCTTTTACCTCAGCATTCAAACCTTTTTCGAAATACTCTTTAGGAACTCCAAATTTCAAATTTGATATGTTCCCTTGACAGGAAGTGAGAAAATCAGGAACCGCTATTTTTGCTGAGGTAGAATCTTTTTCATCATAGCCGCATATTATATTCATCATTAACGCTGCATCGCTAACGCTTTTTGTTAATGTTCCCACCTGATCAAGAGAAGAGGCATAGGCAATAACCCCATAGCGGGATACTCTTCCGTAGGTAGGTTTCATGCCTACAACTCCACAAAATGATGCAGGCAACCTGACAGATCCACCGGTATCTGTTCCCAATGCTGCTAAAGCTTCATCAGCAGCAACAGCTACCGCCGAACCCCCGCTGGAACCACCTGGAACACGATTAGTATCCCAGGGGTTTAAGGTTATCTGATAAGCGGAATTTTCGTTAGAAGAACCCATTCCAAATTCATCCATATTAGTCTTACCTATGATTATCGCTCCAGCATCTTTTATTTTCTTAATCACAGTTGCATCATAAGGGGGAATAAATCCCTGTAAAATCCTGGATGCACAGGTTGTTTCAATTCCTTTGGTGCATATGATATCTTTTACTGCTACCGGCAGTCCAGCCAAAGGAGGCAATTTTTCACCTTCTTTTACCATTCGGTCGATTTTCCTGGCTTCCTGCAATGCTCCTTCTTTGTTAGTACTTAAATAGGCGTTCAGTTTTTGGTCAATCCTATCAATATGGAGAAAGATATCATTTATCACCTGCTCAACTGATATCTTCTTTTTTCTTACCATCTCAATAAATTCAACTACTTTTAGCTCATTCAACTGCAATTCAATTTCCTCCCATTCTCCAAATCATTTGTAAATCTATTAACCTTTCTTAGTTATAAGTAATACTTATAATATTTTTGGAACTCTAAAATAACCATTTTTATTATGCCCGGTTAAACTCATCACTGTTTTTTGAGACAAAGAAGGTTCCGGTATATCTTCGTGAAACGTATTATTCAAATACAGAACATGGGACGTAGGTTCTACATTTTCCGTATTCAATTCATTTAATTTTGTAAAATATGAAAGTATATCATTTAATTGCTCTAAAAAAATCTTCTTTTGTTCTTCATCTAATTCTAATTTTGCCAGTTTTGCCACATATTCAACATCTTTTTCGGTAATCATTCTTTCAACCATAATTGTTCCTCCAATTCCAATAAAATACTATTTTTTTCTTAATATGCTCTTAAAATCATCTTCTTCTAATATACTGACACCTATTTCTTTAGCCTTCTGGTATTTCTGGCCTGGTTCTTTACCTAAAACAAGGTAATTTGTTTTTTTTGTTACATTGCCGGTAACTCTTCCACCTAACAGCTCTATCTCTCTTTTTGCTTCATCCCTGGTGAAATTTTCCAGGGTTCCGGTTAATACAAATTGCATTCCTTTTAAAACATGTTTTTCAGTCTGACTCTCTTGAGAACTAAGATTAACACCGGCTTCTTTCAGCTTTCTGATAATTTGCAAATTTTCTTCTTTGTTAAAAAACAAAGTAATACTTTCCGCAATTTTCGGTCCAATTTCTGGTATATCAACAAAATATTCATATTTTTTACTCTTTAAATCCAACAGGTTATTAACCCTTTGAGAAAGTAATTTTGAGGCATAACTTCCCACATAGCGAATACCTAATGCATAAATTAAATTTGATAAAGGCCTGTTTTTGCTATTGTTTATTGCTTTTATAATATTACCTGATGACTTTTCAGCCATTCTCTCTAATTTTAATAATTCTTCTTTTTTTAGGTAATATAAATCGCCAAAATCTTTTATTATTTCATTATCCACTAATTGCTCTATTAGTGCAGTTCCCAGGCCATCAATATCCATGGCGTCTCTGGAAACAAAATGCTTAATCCTCTCTTTTACCTGGGCAGGACAGGATATATTATTACAACGGGAAGCTACTTCATCATCAATTTTTACTACTTGAGAACCACAAACAGGACACTTTTCCGGCATAGAAAATTTTCTTTCTTCTCCTCGGCGTTTTTCTTTGATTACCTTTACTATTTCAGGAATAACCTCACCGGCTTTCTGTATCAGTACTGTATCACCAATTCGAATATCTTTCTTTCTAATTTCATCTTCATTGTGTAAAGTCGCCCGTTGTACCTTTGAACCGGAAATAATAACCGGGTCCAGTATAGCAACAGGTGTTAAAGTACCGGTCCTCCCGACTCCAACTATTATATCCTTAATAACGGTTGTCATCTGTTCTGCCGGAAATTTGAAAGCAATTGCCCAGCGAGGACTCCTGGAAGTTGAACCAAGTTCTGCTCTTAAATTCAATTGATTAACCTTGATTACCATTCCATCAATTTCATAATTTAGTTCATTTTTCTTTTTTTTCCATATTTCACAATATTCAATAGCATCCTCTATAGTCTGGCATTCTTTTATATTAGGGTTAACCCTAAATCCGGCCTCTTTTAAAAATTTCAGCACTTCGAAATGGGTTTTAAAATTAGGACTATCCGGGAATGTTGCCTGGTAAATAAAGTTATCCAGCTGACGCTTTGCAGTTATTGCCGGATCTAATTGTCGAACTGAACCGGCAGCGGCATTTCTGGGATTTGCAAACAAATTCTCTCCCTGTTTATCCCTTTCTTCATTTAATTTTTTAAAACTGGCCTTATTCATATAGACTTCGCCATAAACCTCAATTCTTTTTATATCATTGAATTTTATTAATTTCAGGGGTACACTGTTGATGGTTCTCAAATTTTGTGTAATGTCTTCACCAATAAAACCATCTCCCCTGGTTGTACCTCGCTGCAGGATTCCGTTTTCATATACCAGTGCAATTGCCAATCCGTCAATTTTTAATTCAACAATATAGTTAAAGAATTTTTGTGAAAAATTTTTTTTGATTCTATTATCAAAATCCAGTAATTCTTTTTCAGAAAAGGCATTGGATAAACTTAACATTGGCACCAGGTGCCGGGCTGTTTGGAATTCTGCCAGTGGTTTTGCACCTACCCTCTGTGTAGGAGAATCCGGGGTAATAAACTCAGGATATTTTTGCTCGAGTGTAATCAATTTTTTCAATAAAGTATCATACTCATTATCTGAAATAATAGGTTCATTCAGAATATAATACTGATAATTGTGCTTTCTGAGTGTTTCCCTTAATTCATTTATTTTATTTTCTATTTCTTTTTTATACTTTGTAAAATTCATAATACAGCGAACCATGAATTAAATATTGATTAATGTTAACAGTATATAACAAAATGTATTGTAACCTCAACAGCATATTAGGGATTAATTACCCGCATATTATTCCTGAACTTAATTTGACAAATATAGTGAGGGATATTATATTTATAATCGATATCAAAAATAATTTTAAGGAGACTATATAATAATATGCAATTCATTCGAAAGAATTTAAAATCCATTCTAATAGTTATAGTTGTGGCCTTTATTGTCTCAATATTTTATGGATTGGGTCAATACAGGTCTTCCGGTAATAGACCTCAAACTACTGGTGGTTTAATTGCTGAGGTTAATAATACAGGAATTAGTTTTCAACAATGGCAAAACGCCTTCTACAACTTTATTTCCCGATATGATAACCAAACATTATCTAATATGACTGATGAGACACTGGCTTTTGTTAAAAATAGTGTAACAGAGCAATTAATAAATTCAATACTGTTATATCAGCATGCCCAGGATACAGATATTACTATTCCCGAAAATGAGATTAATGAAGAAATAGAGAATATAAAAAACAGTTTTGAGTCAGAATCAGATTTTAACGATGCCTTGAGGAGAAGCAATCTAACTATTAGACAACTTAAAGAGGACATTAACAGACAATTAATGATTGGAGAGGCGATTGAGCGTGAATATGAAAAAATTGAGCTGACCGAGGAAGAAATATCACAATACTATGAAGAAAATAATAAAAATTTCTTTGAACCTGAGAAAAGAAAAACCAGTCACATCTTAGTTGAAGATAAAGAAGAAGCACAAAAAATATTAAATCAACTAAATGATGGGATGGTTGACTTTGAGCAATTAGCCAGAGAAAAATCTATTTGTCCATCATCCGAACAAGGTGGTGATTTGGGGTATATTACCCGCGGTCAAATGGTAGGAGAATTTGAAACTGCTGCCTTCTCTTTAGAGGAAGGCCAAATAAGTGAAATCGTAGAAACTGAATATGGTTATCATATAATTAAATGTGAAGATATACAGGAAGAGCATCAACCAGCCTTTGAAGAAACCAGAGAAAACATTGAAAGCATACTAAAAAATCAAAAACAGAATTCTGCGATTGATGCCCTTTTAACCCAGCTAAGAGAAGAATCTGAGGTAATAATTCATTATGATTTTACTTCAGAATTAGAAACATCTGAACAATCCGTAATCGAAGAATCTTCAGAAGTAAGTGATTTAACAGAAAGAGATGACCAGCAGGAAGAAGAAATAGAAATAATAGAAGAATAATTAATTAATAATAGATAATAGATAAATAAAAGATAGTATTTTATTATAAAAGGCCTGCTTTTTTTAAGAAAAATAGCAGGCCTTTTATCTGTTTAATTATTTTCCGCTTATACTTTCAAGCTGTAAGTCTACCACATCAAAGTAAACTAAAACTTTTTCCTGACTTTGACACTTGTAACCCATTTTCCCCAAATTAAGCCCCCAAAAC
>CAZWUL010000043.1:0-8103 GCA_964636625.1 uncultured Atribacterota bacterium
TGCCCCCCGCCTATTACATCGACCAGGCTGGGATTGACTGCATCTCTAAAACCGCAAGCCATAGTTAGCGCCGCCTGGGGGTCAAGATCAATAAGCAGGGTTTTATAACCCCTCATAGCCATATAATCGCCCAGGGTGCGGGCTGTAGTGGTTTTGGCTGTGCCGCCTTTATGATTAGCTATGCTTATTATTCTCATTGCTCATTAGTATACAATAATCATGCCAGTTTTGCATAGTAAGGCGTAACTAGCCTAAACGCCGCTTGTAAGGTATATGCAACCTTTTAGCCGCCCGCTGTTTAGCTGTCTCAGGTCGCCTATCATAGCCCCGAGTCGTGTCAGTGCTAGCGTGCCCTGCTATAGCTGCCACTGTCAGGGTATCTACGTCAGCTTCCAGTAAATTGGTTATGCAAGTTCGCCTTAAGTCATGGGGCGTAAAGTGACTAACGCCCGCCTGGGTTGCCCGCTTTACTAGCATGTTATAGATAGCCTGATCCGTTATGGTTTTATAGATCAATTTACCCGCCTTGTTTACAGGTAAGAATAACGCCCCAGGCTCATTGCCCCTTAGTGTTAGCCAGTCCGCTAGCGCTTCAGCCGCCCCGTTATCTAAAAAGACTTTACGCTGTTTATTGCCTTTGCCATGTAAGATTTTTAGCCCCCCGCTCTCGGGGTCATAATCAGCCAGGTTTAGACTAACCAACTCATTACGCCTAAGCCCTGCTACCGCTAAAACCGCTATGATTGCAGCGTCTCGAAAACCCGCTGGGGTCTGATCTATTATGCAGGTCTGCATTAGGGCGCCGATCTCTCCACTTGTAAGCGCCCGCCCAGCTGGTAAGGTCTCCCCCTTTACGCTCCCGATCTCATTAACTCTAAAATACTGATCAGCCTCAGTTAGCCCCATTAGCCAGGCTTGTTTAACTACCCCCCTCAGGGCGCTTAGCATGCGGTTTACACTTGCGGGGCTATAGCGCTCAGTTAGATCAGCTCTGATAGCCTGGGCGTGCTGGTATTCTATTCTCTCCCAATTTACGCTAAACAGGTCTAGGGTAGGGTTTATCAGGCGGGCTATGGTATTTAGGGCGTTAGACTGTACCCGCCTAGTCTTAGGGCTCATAGCCCGTAAATAAGCCAGGGCGGGGTTTAGGTCAGCCCTTCCAGCTTGTAAAGTAATAGCCTCAGCCTGGGTAAGCGCCTTAGACTTAGTTTCTATAGCGGTTATCTCATTCACTGCAAGCCCTCCGATTAGTTTAGTAAACTCCCCTTTACATAAGCAATAATAAACCTATAATCTAGGCTTGTAAAGGGTATGTATACTTGTTTATTATAGCTATGTTTACCAGGGGTAACTATACTAATTGCGGTAGGTCTATCAGGGCAATAATAAGCTGGGCTAATAAAGGGCAGTTATGCCAGGATATATGCTCAAAATAACCTAAAAACAGTCAAAAAATGCCTAAAAAGGGCGTTATTTTAGGCATTTATCGGGTTTTAGGGCAATATTCTTATTTATCCAGGCTAAAAATGGTTAGGTAAATTTAACAGCGGGCATTCTACAGGCTCTATTCTTATAATCTAGCATGGCTAATACCCCTAACCAGTTGCTGATACAATGACTGTAAATAGGGAAAGGGATAATATGAAAAAGTTTATTTTTATACTTGTTTTAGTATCTTTACTTGTTTTATCCGCTTGCGGTAATAGCAGGGATTTATCTACCCCCTCTAGTCGCCTGGTAGGGCATTGGAAGGCGGGCGGTATAACTGCATACGAATATTACTTGACTGCAATAGATGAAGAGACAGGGGAAGGTCAAATGACCCTTTACCACCCTAGCAGCGGGAGAGTAGAGACAGGGGCGTATAAAATCGCCTCTGAGCAACCCGAAGGGGAAGACGTAGAAATATCAGTTTTATGGTCAGGTTATGGAGACTCAACGCCAGGCATGTTTTATTTTGAAATTCCAGCTGAAGCAATGGAAGCCCGAATTAACGGGAATTATATAAAGTATATAGACGATAAAACAGAATATGAGTCTGATAATAAATAAGAGACTGTAAGTAGTAAAGTCAGTCTAGCAATTGTTTTAGTCTTATAAGAAGGGCTAAAACAGTACGCTGCAACTAGAAAGCAACCCTATTATTTCTTTTAGTAGAATAACAATGCCTATAAATGTTACCCAGCCCCTGATAGCGCTTACATTCTGGTCAATAACCGCTGCGGTGATCTTACCTTCCGGCGTTGATGTAATAACGCGCTTCCATGCTTCAACCTGTTCTTCTGGCTCAAGTGACGCAAGAGGTCGCGCTTGACTTTCGTTGATCGGTAAAAGTTCCCCAATTGGGGAACTTTGCAAGTTACCAACAACTTTTGCAGAATCCATAAACTGATAAGCATAGGCACGTTTGATAATCCTGGCTCAGATATTGTCTCGCACTCAGGGTTGATTACGCCTGCAGGGAGCGTGATAATATCCCCTACCGCTAACTCCCCTTTTGTGCCGCTGTCAAAACTTGGTGAATCGTAAATATAGGTGGACTTTGTAACTGCCCATTCCTGCCCAGCGGCTTTGGTCTTAGTCGGCTCAGGTGTAGATTTTGGAGCGCAAGCGGTAAGCATTAGTATTATCGTTAATGCTAGCATGACCTTTTTCATAATCCCTCCAGGTTGTTATCTATATTCTAGCAGCGTTATGGCTTGTTATCTAGCATTTATTATAGCAGGCAGGGGCAGGGGGGGCTTAAATCTCTGCAATTCAACCCCCCCGAGCGTGCGCGTAATCCCAGACACGCGAGGGCATAATTCAGGTAGGGGGTATACAAGGGTTATACAAGGTAAGGGCATAATTAGCTAGGGGGGGGTGTCTTAGCCTTGCAGGTGATTAAATAAACCAGCCCCCAGAGGGCGGGGGGGCTGGTTAGCCTTAGGTAGGAGCGACCTAAAGCTGTTATCTAGCAAAGTTCCCCCGTTAGGGAGACAATGCCCTATAACCTAATTTGTCTTTAGCTGCCTAATCTCATTCAGAAGCTGATAATCCCGCCCCTGGTGTTTAAGCGCCTGTAATTCCAATAGCAGGGCTTTAGCACCCTGATATCTGTAACTTTTTATGGTCTCAAGCCCTGTATGATTGCCCGCCCCGACTAAAACGGGAGAGACTTCATAAACTTTCAGCTTCTTTAGTACCCTGTGACCGTCTATGATCTCAGAGTCGATCACGTCAAAACCATAAGAAAATTCGTTTAAGTCTGCAAGCCCTTTTATCGTCTCGTAAGCATCCCTGCCATGAGAAGTCGAAATAAAAAATTGCCCGTCTACCCAGGCTTTGTAATTATCCGAGTAGATCACGCCCTTTCCGACTGGCAATGCCCCCCAATTATGCCCCCAGGCTGCGATTTTCACTTTTTCGCCGTCTGTAAACGCCCCTGGTAGGGTTATATCTCCATGCTTATCAGGCTCGTTAAAATCAAACGTAGAGAATACAGCCCTAAAAGAGCCTGTATCATCTAAGAATTTAAACTCATCTGTAGTTATGTTTTTAGTTAGCATATTTACTCCCTTTTGGGGGCAGGTTGCCCCGCCCCCTTTATGGCAGCAGCCTAACCAGCAGCCTGAGTTGCGATTTCTACAAAAGCCTTTGGCTTAGTGATTGCAAAAGCTGCACGAAGCTCAGCTAATACAGCTAAAAGGTTACGCGTAAAAAAGTCAGCATGACTATCGCTAATTGAAATAACGACCTGTTGACGATCCCACAAAGTAGCCTTTTTCCAGTTAGCCACATAACCAGTTTTGGTTGTCATGCCTGAGTATTCAACTACGGGCACGCCCCACAGCTTGTTAGTTTGGGGTAAATAAGGTGCAGCAGCGAATAGCGCAAGCTGAGCCGTCTCCCAGTCCAACGGGTCTAGCACAAAAGCGGTAGCAGGCTCGTTATTTTGCGAGAGCTGTGTAAGCGCTTTGCGGGCGGTGGTTAATAGGTCGGTAGCAAACGCCTGAGTAAGCACATTTGCGGTGTTAGCAACTCCCGTAAAAGCGGGGGGTGTACCACTACCTAACATAATTTGCGCGTCAAGGGCTTCCCCTAGAGCGGCTTTAAGCTCTTGGTTGATAATGGCTCTAAGTTGCCCACTATCTGCTAACGCTCTACGGGTGATCGGCAGCCATACGGCAATTGTCTCCACGTTGACCGAGTTTTTAAGGAAAGCTAAGCTCCCCTCGGGCTTGTAACCGCCTCCAGGGTTCAGAGTTACGGTGCTAACATAACCAGACGGGCTGTCATCTACAGTCACCACAGTTGGCATGGCAGCGCTTGTCGCTTCAGCTACGGGGGCTGCCTCTGTTATTTTGGTTGTTTGGGTTACATAGTCTACCGCGTCACTATCGGTAGTGCGCACGTCTACCAGATCACGAATTTTAACGTTCTGATACCCCATAGGCGTGTAAATACCTGAATTGTCGTTCTGAATAAACGCGCCGCCTGAAGTGTTAGAAGCGCCTGTAATGATCGCTTTGGTTTCAAGCTTAAATTGCGGGCTGTCAGGGATACGAGCGGATTGGCTTACATACCCACTGCCAGGGCTGGCGTTTTTTGACCACGCCTTAAACTGATCCGATTCCAATAACATAGTACCCAGGTCAGCTGATTTTTTCTCAGTATTGCCACGATAATTAGCTGCTGCGTATTCCATGCCCTCTATGGCATTGGTTACGCTCTCTTGTTCCCTGACCTTTTTAGCCTCAGTGATCATATTCTGAGAGCGATTGCGTTCATCCTCGGTCAATTCCCGCCCCTCTGTAAGGGCTTTTAGTACGATCTCTTGAGCAGAATTTACTAGCTCATCATATTTTTTAGTCATTTTGTTCTTACCTCCAGTAAGATAATAAAACTTGGTTTATTTTGTTTCTGAAGGTGCTCACTTTGGTTACCGTTTTTTGGTCTCCCATTTAGCTAATCTCAGATTTATTTTGTTGTTTTTCCAGGCTTGTTTTTTTGACTATGATTACTGTTTTTACAGCCTTTCAATTCATAAAACCAGCCTGATCCTTTAGGGGGCTTACTTACTTTGGCAACTGTTGGAAAAGAATAAATCTCAGCTGTCATTTAGTTTAGCCCCCTAAAGTTTGTTGCCATTTTTGGCAACGCCTGGGGTATCGCTCTGCAGCGCAACGAATAACGTTATGCTTTGGAGGCGCGCCGCATTACTCCCCCAGGGATTTAGAACACGACCTAAGTGGTGAGCATGGTCATGATAAATCCTCATTCTGATCCCGTCTCATTCTTGGGATATCTAAAAACCTTACCGCCCCTATGCAGGTATTCTGTTTCAGTGATCAGCTCAGTTTTACCGTTAGGCAAACTCCATTCAAAATGCCCGTTATCCTTTTGCCAGGATATAAAATAAGACACTGCAAACCGCTTTATTAATCCGTTACAAGGCTGAAGGCAGGTTATTCTAAATTCGCTTGTGTTGATCATTGTTACCTCACTTGCGGATAATTGCATGCTTACCTGGCTAACTGATCTAAAAAACTATCACTGCTGCTACAACTGCTGCTGCTAGTAAAATCAAAAAAGAATAATTGCTCTAAATACCTCTTTAATATCGGCATTAAATGAGAGTTTTTTCTAAACAGCCAGCGCCGCATAAATTCCTGTGCCTTTTTGGGTTTTCATTTGTTCGTAAATATAGTCTGGTCGGTTTGGCTTATCTGTTATCCTGATTTTCCTTTGTGCCCGCTTGGATTGTTTAGCGTTCTCGGTATAAAGCTTATAAATTTGGCTGCTGCCCTCTTTACACAACGCCTGGTTTATTCGCTTTATACGCCCTTTATTGGCTAAACTAACATCATCTGGGGTTATCCTGGTATCAGGTAATCGCCTTCTAACTTCTCCTTTATCGGTTACATAATGCCCGTCTCTGTAAATAACGGGTATAAATTCCAGCGCCTGATCTATGTTGTTAGGCGCTTGCCCATAGCTTGCATAATTAGCCTTAGCCTTAACCCCTGCTTTGGCTTCATAAGCCCGCTGAGTTCTGGCAGGTATGCCTGTCAATTTCTCCAGGGTTGCCCTGCTAACGGGTTTAGTCTCAAAGTGCTTTAGATAGCCCGCCCATAATATCGCTAACCAGCCTTTGGCTAAAAACTTAGCAATGGGCACGTTAACCGCTCTGGATAAACCATTGCTTACTTCAGCTGCATTAGCCCCGCCTTCCCAGGCTGCTAAGCGGTAAACAGGATTAGCCCCGCCTTCTCTTTTGATCAGACCTAAGGTTATCGCCTGATCTAACCAGCGGTAATAGGTTTTTTCATTCACGCCCTGGGAGTCTACATAGCGCCTAAAGCCTTTGGCAGGGATAAACCCGCTCCCATTGTCAAAATGCTTAGCAATAAACCATAACCTAAACGCCCCTACTGGGCGGTTATGCCTGATTGCTGAGTAAATGACTTCTGGGAATACCTTTATCACGCCTATCCCCCTGATACGCTTGACATTAGGCGTAAATCGCTTATACTAAGCATAGTTGGTTGGTTTCCTTTGGTTGCAATCCTTGACCCTTCTGACTAGCAGTTGGCGCTGCTATAGACTTCTGATAATTGACCCGCTATAAAAGGCGGGTCTAGTCTTTAATTGATCTGATTCTAAACCTTTTTTCATTCCTGCGCAAGTCCCTTTAATCATGGTATAACTATACATGTTAATTCCTATGTTTGTCGGTTATCCGTAGTCATCCTTGATATTTAGTTGTAATCCCGAAAAAAGGGCTTTTTTTTGGTTCTGGTGGGCAATAAAACCTGACTTACGGGCGGCTAGATAGCCCTGCAATAAAGACATGGCTACCTGATCTATTTTTAGCCATTCCATAATTACAGCTGGGCTGGCTGGTAGTTCATCCTGGGTAAATTGGTTAGGTTTATCAGTCTGCATTAGCCCTCAATAATCCTGGCTGGCTTCTAGCCCCTGGCTGCTCTGGCGAAGTTCGTATAATCAAGCTCTTGTTTTTTCATCGTGTCGATCACTTTTTTGCCCTGATCTGTAAATCTCAGGCAATAGATTACGTCTCTCAGAAATACTGAAGGTTTGCGACCTGCCTGGGCTGCCAGGTCGTCTAACCATGCTTGCCACAGGTCATTAGCCCTTACGGTTTGTACTTTGTTGTAAATTACTTTGCTTTCCATTGCTCTGGTTATCCTTTGTTAGACTACCTGTTATTCTCTGCTCTAAATTCGTGCTACTTAAATATTTGTGCTCTTAACCTCTATAGTGGGATTCAGACCCCTTTTAGGACATTCCCGCTCTAAGTTCGTGCTACTTAAATATTTGTGCTCTTAACCCTTATAGTGAAAAATCAATGTCCATTATGCGTTTTTCCTCTAAGTTGGTGCTACTCAAAAAATTGTTCTCCTATAATTAACACGCCAAATTTCACCCCTTTTATTCATATTTGCCAAAACTCGTGCTACTAAAAAATTGTTCTCCTATTAATCCTGTGGCATTAGGAATATGAAAGCGGTCAAATTGCTCAAAAAATTTGTTCTCTCACTTATTCCCCCAATAACTCACCCCTTTTATGCATTTTTCTCCGATTTCTAACACAATCCACATAAGTTGATCTCATATCTCTATAATCTATCGAGTTTCAGAGGTACTTTTAGACATATTTGCTAAAACTCGTGCTACTAAAAATATTTGTCTCTCTATTAACTACAGCCACTTTTTCAGCACTTTGTTTAATATTCGCCTAAGTTCGTGCTACCTAAAATATTTGTCTCTCTATAATCTATGCAGTTTCAAGGGCACTTTGGGAAATATTTGCTCAAAAGTCGTGCTACTAAAAAATTGTTCTCCTACTAAAGTAAGCGTCACAACTCAGCACTTTTACTAGTTTTTCTCAGATTTCTAATAAAACTCATATAGTCTCCTGTAATTCATGTCCTACAAAAAGCGGTTGCATTATCTCTGCAACCGCTCTCTGGTGTTATACCCTGGGCTTGCCCTGGGTTGGCAGGGTAAAAGCACACTTAGCCCCGCCCTGGTTTGTAAACTCTACTAATATAATTAAATCAAGTCTGTAATAGACATAACTAAGATAGCTTAGTCTAA
>CAZWUL010000044.1:0-8055 GCA_964636625.1 uncultured Atribacterota bacterium
GCTGCAAGATTGCAAGGATGGAATGTTGTAATACTGGGTATTAAAAATAATTTTATTTTTCTTTTTTCCATTCTTGCATTATTGCATTCTTGCTCCTTTGCTCATTACTTATCACTTATTACTCATTACTGTATTTTCTTTTCTTCTCTTGTACTCAATACTCGATACTCACGACTCAATACTTATTTAGTAGTTAGTCGTTGGTAGTTAGTAAAAGAACAAGATTTTAGAAAATAGTTATCAGTTTTTAGTTTATAGTTTTCAGTTAATGTTTTAATAGATGTTTTAATAATAAATAATCATTTACTAAAATCTCTTACTCTTTTGTTTTCCAATGTTCCATTCTTCTAATCTTGCAAGCACTTATTCCCACCGTTTTCACGTTATACGGTATACGCTATACGTTGTACTATTTCCACTCGATACTCGATACTACATACTTTATACTTATTTAAAAGATGATAAATGAGCTATACTCATCTATCTTTCCACACTAATATTCTATTACAATTCGGACATGTTATCAACATATCGTCTCTTTGTAGATGGTAGATTATATCACTTGGCAAAGAAAGGTAACATCCACTGCAGGTTTGGCCATCAATTTCTACAACTACCTCTCCTTCTTTTTCTTCCCATAACATATTATATCGCTTTAATAAATAATCGTCACTTATTCTTTCGGCTATCTCTTTTCTCTGTCTTTTTTTATCATCTATACTTTCAATGATTTCCTTTTCTGCCTGGCTTACTTCTTCCTTTTTCTGTTGAAGTTGATTATTTACCCTGGATAATTCTTCTTCAGCCTTGTGTAAACTGGACTTAATATCATCTTCTTCATCCATGAGCACCAATAATTCTTCTTCAACCTTATCTCTGTCTTTTATTAACAATTCTATCGCCTTCTGAAGCTGTTTCAGCTCTTTTATATCACTTGTTTTTCCACCATATAATTCATTCTGGTGTTTTTCAATTTTGGTGCTGATAGACCTGGCATCCATCTCTTTTCTTTTTATTTTTGATTGTAGTTCTTTGAGACTTTCCTTTTCGGCATTCAACTTTCGCTCTACATTTTTTTTAACACTTTCGATTTCTTCAATTTTTACAGGGAGTATTTTTTGCCTATTTTCTTCCCTGACAATATTTCTATCAATTTCCTGTAATAATAACAGGGTATATAACTGCTCTTTCAAAAAGAACCTCCTTTTTAATTGGGATTTCAAGAAATGCCTGTTTTTCTCAAAATAAAAAAGCCTTACTTTAATTTATTTTAAAGTAAGGCTTTTTCCCCATAGCGAAGCGAATTCTGCGCTATTATTTTTTTCAATCTTTTTGGTAATTTATGTAATCGGTCAAGTATATTTTCCATTGTTATTTATAAAACTTTCTTAATAAAACTTTTTGGCTTTTTAATAATGGTGGGCCCACCCGGATTCGAACCAGGGACCGGCCGGTTATGAGCCGGCTGCTCTACCAGCTGAGCTATGGGCCCAATGGCAAATTGCTCCTTTAAAAGTATAGCAGATATCAATTGAAAGTCAAGATATATATATGATAATAATATCAATAGTCATGTTCTTTATTCAGATAATTGCTTTTTAATTGCCCGCAGGCTGCATCTATATCCTGTCCCCTGGAATACCTGGTAGTAACTGGTATATGCTTTGCTTCCAAAATATTTTGAAAAATATTAATTGTCTTTTTATCCGAAGGGAAAAGATTGTTAAAACTGTTCACAGGATTATAGATAATTAGATTTACCTTGGCCTCAAAATCAGAAATCATCTCACTTAATTTACTTGCCTGCTGGGCACTATCGTTAATTCCCTTTAACATCAGATATTCAAATGTTATCTGTCGATTTTTTTTCTCTGTATAAAGCCTGCAGGTAGCTATCAATCTTTTCAAGGGATACTTCTTATTAACAGGCATTAATTGTGTCCTTGTTTTCTCGTCTGCTGCATGCAAGGAAACAGAAAGCTCTGCCTGTAACGGGAATTCAATAAACTGTATAATTGCCGGTATAATCCCACATGTAGAAACAGTGATTTTTCTGGCACCAATATTTAAGCCCTGTTTTTCATTGATTATTTGTATTGCCCTGGTAACATGAGCATAATTATCAAATGGCTCACCCATTCCCATAAAAACTATGTTCTGGATAGTTTCTCCGGTAATTCTCTGAACAGAGAGAATTTGTTCAATTATTTCACCAGGTAACAGGTTTCTTTTAAAACCCCCCTTCCCGCTTGCGCAAAAAAGACAGTTCCAGCGGCATCCTACCTGGGATGAAAGACATAGCGTATTTCTATTATTGCCTCGTATTAAAACAGTTTCAATATAATCCTTATCAGGTAATTGAAAAAGGAATTTTTCTGAACCGTCAGTGGATTGTTGGTTTTTCAGGCACTTTATTTCAATAAGTATAAAAATTGAGCCTAATTGCTCTCTTAGTTTTTTGGGTATATTGAGCATTTCCTGAAAGGAAGTAATATTTTTCCGATAAATCCAGTGAAAAATCTGTTGAGCCCGAAATGACTGATATCCCTGTTCAATCAAAATTTTCTTTAACTCAGCAAGCTTTATTCCCTTTAGGTCATCTTGAACTTTCATAAAATTTGTTACCAATTTTCTAATATATAGAAATAGATAATAAAAGTCGATGGAATTATAGTTTCACAAAACAACATTCTCTATTCCACCGACTAATAATGTTATTTTTATCTTAAAATATTTTAGTAATTGCAATTATCATTCTAATCCTGGGGCATAAAATCTTTCATCATGTCCATTATGCCTTCCATCATGGCGTCAATATCTTCTTCAGAGATTGGTGTATCTCCACCATAATCAGGCATATCCGGGGTCTCCTGGGCTTCTAAGAGAGTTCCATCAAAAAGTTCATCAGGCAGCCCAGTATTTGCCTGTGCACTGGTCACAACTATTTCCATTTTGCCCATAGATTCCAGAAAGCCCATGAATTCTTCTGCTGAGAAATCATCTTCATCTTCTCCCGCCATTTCTGATTCATCAAATTCGTATTGAGTAGAGACGGCCATTTTATGGGAAAGCAACATAGTGTCTACAGAACGATAATCCAAAAAATCCACATCGGTAATTATGTTCATTGTAACTGTCTGGCCATCTTCTACTGTTGTTGTTTTGATAAAATTTTTGGCTTTCAAAGGTACTAATGTTTCCTTGTCAATCCAATATATGCCCTGCATTTCAATTTCAGAATCTTCCGGAATATCCGAACCTACCATATCTTCCATTCCCATCATCCAGATAGCATCATCAAGCTGTAGTTTATAAGCATCCTTCCCGTCCACGGTTTCATCACCTAAGTACCTGGCTTGCTCCGGGGTAAACATTTTCCAGACCTGCAAGGCATCTACTCCCCCTTCTTCCTGCTCGACTTCCCCGGTAACAGGGTCATTAGACCAGGTATACACTCCATCAAAAATGTTAACTGTATCCATTCCCATCATGCTAGTTTCATTACGGGACATAAAAACCTCTTCATTGTTCACAACAGCCTTTTTATAATAAGTAGTTGTTACTACATTGAAAAACCCGCCTTTCATCTCCTGAACCACCGTCATATCCTCAATTCCCCTTAATTGCTGCTGATAACTGTTTTCCATCTGCTGTACAATAGTATTGATATTAGCAGAAAGAGATGTTGCAGGTAAAATAAGCAGAAGAGCAACAAGAATCACCATCATTAGCACATTATAATATCTTTTTTGCATTTTCATCACTCCTTTTTTATTTTTTTAAAATTTAAAATATTGATTATCTTGAAACTGTAGTAAGTATATAACATATAATCAGGTTCACATTGCTAATTGCTAAAAACAAAAAACTTTTTTAAAATTTATCTATAATTGACATGCTCTGGGCCCAAAAATAGCAGTTCCGATTCTAATCACGTTAGCCCCTTCTTCGATTGCCACTTTATAGGAATTGGTCATCCCCATCGATAAGTATTTCATATTTACCCTGTCTAAATTTAATACTGCTAAATTGTCAAATATTTTTTTAACCCTCTTAAAATAAGGGCGAACATTTTCCGGGTCTCCTGTAAGCGGCCCCATGGTCATCAATCCCTCTACCTGAATATGCGGAAGCTGGGAAACTTCCCGGGTTAATTCTTCCATATAACTTTCAAAGTCTGCATGGTCAGCCGGGCGAATTCCATACTTGGAAAATTCACTGCCAATGTTAATCTCTAATAAAATTGAGATAAAATCTTTCCCCGATTTCTTTACCCGCTTATCTATCTCCTGGGCAAGCTTCAAGGAATCCACTGTTTGGATTAAATCAAAAATAGGAAGAGCCTTGTTTATTTTGTTCTTTTGCAGGTGACCAATCATGTGCCATTTAACTTTTTTTACTTTTACAGGTGTCATAGATTTTATTATATCTTCGGCTTCCTGGACATAATTTTCCCCGATATCAGTTATGCCTGCCTCTATAATCTCTTCTATCTCTCTGGTTGTACGCGTCTTAGCAGCCGCAATAATCCTGACATGAGAAGGAACCTCTGCTCCGATTTTACGGTAGTTTTCTGTAATACTCATTTAATAAAGTATCTCCTAACGATTTAAAATATTCTATATCTTTACTTATAGTAAATATTATGACTTAATTTCTACTTATTTTCAAGAAATAAACAGATAGTTTTTTATATAACTTATTAGAATAATTCTAAATATCAATTATTGCCTACCGGAAAAACAATTGGCTGTTAATTCTTTATCCGCTTATCACCAAGTACTTCATATACTATATAGCCTAACCTTTTTTCACGTTCCTTATTTATAAATTTTTTTCTTTTCAAAGGCATATTTTTAGCAGGCAAATAGGGTATTCCTTGTTCATGTTTCATATTATCAGGCAATTCTTCAACTTCGTTCCTTATTTGTGGATGAATTATTGTAGCTTGTTTGGGTGCTGTTTCTTTTTTTGTCTCCTGTTTCAATTCAATCTTTTTCCTGCGATCATAAGAAGTTCCTTCTAGTAAACGTCTAAGCAATTCCGGGTCTGGATAATCAGAATTACTTTCTTGCTTATTGTGTTCTTTGGATAACGCCTTTTTTGGTTCAGTTTCGTTTTGATTCTGCGTTAAATTTTCCTCTTTTATGCCATTTTCTTCAAATATTTTCATATGTTTTCGAAATATATTCATATATCACCTCTAACATAATAAAAAATAAAGCCGGCAACCTGGCAATCATGGCTGTTAGCCTTAGATCCATGGCTTTGCGTCCTATCCTTTCGGATAGTTTGCCTTTATCAACCTTATTAAAATATAAAATCTATATTTTGTAATCTTTCTAAAAAATACTCTTGTATTACAATAAATTTATGGCAATGACTATATTTATTATGGCTCCTATATAATATATTCCCTATTTTTCACTTTTTTGGCCCAAATAACAGTTTTTTTGTTAAAATTTCCAAAAATAATTCTGATGAGCTTTTTTACTTATCTTGATTCCCATAAGAGAGCTACTTTTATGCCAAAAATATCACTCTTTTTTGGTTTAATGCTAATGGTTTCAATATCGTAATTATCAATATCAAACTTTCCTGACATCTCCTCAATATTATTTTCCAATTCCTCTTCCATGCTCTTAATATCTTCAGTAAGCTTCTCAATTTTTTTCTTGACCAGCTCAACATCCTTCTTTTGTTTCAAGACTCTACTGGCTTTATTCAACCCGGTTACGCTGGCACTTAATGTCCCCACTTTGGTTCTGCCCAGCAACGCTCCCAGCACACTTGAACCTATAGATAAAGCACTCTGGGTAGTAGCAGCTTTTACATCAGCCTCTTCTTTTTCCAGTTTTTCCAATAGTTTGGCATAATCTTTCTCCAGCTTTTCTTCTTTTTTGGCATATTTATCGGTTAACTTTTCAATTGCCTTATCTTTTTCCTCTCTAACAAGGTCCATTACCCGGGATTTGAAATCAGACATTTCTTCTCCTGGCTTTGATATAAGTTTAAAATCTTTGCAGGTGTATAATTCTACCCGCCTGGTATCATATAAATAATTTTTAAATTTATCCTCAAGCAATTTTGTATCTTTGCTTTTTTCTAAGAAAGACGGCAGTAGAGAAAAACGCGCCTGTTCGAAAGGTCTTACATCATAAGTATGAAAATCGTCATCGTTAGGCAAGGCATCATACAAATTAATATCAACCATATCCCTGCTTACCGGTAATTTTAGAGCTATTTCCTCTTTTTCATCAACCCTCTTTGATTGGTTATAAAATCTTACTTTTCCATTTAATATAATATTCGGTTTATAGACTGCATTTTCTGCAAAGAGAGGGTTATTCTGGAAATATTGCCTGATTTTATCTGAAATAAAGGGCATTATCTCACTCACTTCCCCAGCAGTAACTTCTTTTCTTACTAAAGTCTCCTCTTCGGGTTTCTTTTCTATACTCTTAGCTTCTTTTTTATCTTCCATTAGTTTTTTAATTTCAATATTTGAAAGAGGCCCTCTTAAATAAGACAAAACCCATCTTGTTTCCAGAAGATGTACCGAATCCAGATGGGCACTTTTTAATAGGAATGTTCTTTTTTTCATATTGGCGAGCAGTGATTCAATTTCATTTTTTTCTAAGGATTTTTCAGTATTTTTAACTAGGCCGTCTACTACTCTATCCCTATCCTGTCTGGTCTGCAGTCGGCCCAAAAACCAGCTGCCGATATTGGAAAGTCCTTTATAATCAAGGTCTATAGGGTTCTGTGTTGCCAGCACCACTCCCACACCATAAGCCCTTGCCTGCTTTAGCATAATTAGCATAGGTTTTTTGGAAGGGGGGCTTGAGGTAGCGGGGAAAAATCCAAAAATCTCATCCATATAAAGTATGGTTCTCAGGGAAGAGGTTCCCTTTTGTTGTCTCATCCAGCTAATATATTTATTTAAAAATAAGGTGACAAAAAACATTCTCTGATTATTATCCAGATGAGCAATTGAAAGAATGCTAACCCTGGGATTTCCCTCATTAGTATAAAGAAGATTTTGAATATCGAGCCTTTCTCCTTCCAGCCACATGGAAAACCCAGGACTGGATAAGATATTATTTAAGAGCATAGCCAGCTCAAATCGTTCCTTTTGAGGATAAAAATGATTTAAACTCAATACTCCTATTTTTTCAAAGGGAGGGTTAGTAATATATCCAATTAGCTCTTCTAAAGAAAGATTCTGATTATTTTTCCAGCAATGTGAAAAGATAGCAGCTAACAGAATATACTCCTTACTGGTTAGAATATCGGCTTTGATGTTAACCAGGGAAAGCAAGCCCATTACCGTGGAATTTATAATAGAAGAAAAAGTATCCGGGTCATTGAGAACATCCTGTGAAGGAACATCAAAACTGCTTAATACTGACATTGGAATTCCTGCTGAGCTGCCAGGAGTATAAATGGAAAAATCGGCACTATTTTTATATAGTGCAACCCTTTCCTTGTCCTGGGAAAAACTTTTTAGACCTTCCTCCCAGTTTTTTGCAGTATTTGCCGCGTAAACTGCCGGGTCTATTCCCTTATTTTCAGCTTCAGATGGGTCGATCCATTTTTGAAAATCTTCCGGTTTTAAATCTGGAAAAGCCAATAGGAGATTTCCCATATCTCCCTTGGGGTCAATAATAATAGAAGGAATTTTATCAATTGCCGCTTCTTCAATAATAGAAATGCCTAAACCGGTTTTACCGCTACCGGTCATTCCAATAATTGCTGCATGGGTGGTAAAGTCTTTAGATTTGTAAAGGAAAAGGTTCTCAGTGGTTTGAAAAGATTTGGTGTCCACCTCTTTTCCTAAATAAAAAAGGCCTAACTTTTCGTACAATGAAATATTTTTATCCATTTTTATATCCTTATTTTTTTTATAATTTACCTCTTTTTAAATTTTCCAAATATATTTAATACATCATCAATAATACTCCCATCCTTATTGGCATCTAACAGTTTAGTAGCCAGAGAAAATAGATACCCACGGGCAAGCCCGTGGTACTTTTAAAAACCTTCAAGCTTCGC
>CAZWUL010000045.1:0-7958 GCA_964636625.1 uncultured Atribacterota bacterium
TGTCATTGCGAGACATGTTGTAAACATGTCGTGGCAATCTCATTCACTGTTGCCCGCATTCTTTATCTGAAAACTGAGAACTGAAATCTGAAAACTTACTTTAACTTATTCCAGTATACATATTTTACTCTTTCCCATTTATCAGGTATTGTACCCAATTAAAAGTAATTTATAGCCGTGTTTTTTTGCCTGATTTACCTGCTGCTAATTTTGAATTTTCTTTTCCTTTACGTTATACGGTATACGTTATACTATTTCCACTCGATACTCACGACCCGATACTAATTTACGTCTTTTCAGCCTGATAAACCAAAAATATTCCGAGCATTAAGAAAAGCACATTAGGTATCCAGGCAGAGACGATAGGTTCTATCATGCCTCCCCGTCCAAGTGAACGGCATAGAGAGTAAATTACATAATAAATAAATACCAGTCCGATGCTGATAATGATACCGGTAGCCTTGGTGCTTCTTTTCATTTGTGTTCCCAGTGGAACGCCTATCATTGCAAAAATAACTGCTACCAGCGGGTAAGAAAATTTAACATGATAATCTACTTCAAAATTTTTGGTGTCCACTCCGGCATCTGATAATATCTGTATTTGCTGCCTTAACTCGCTGCTGCTCATTTCCTGGGGAGTCCGTTGATTCCTGAAAAAGTCCTGCAATTCATCCTTAACTATTATTTCCATATCCTGGAAGCTCATCTCATAAGTAATTTTGCCTTCCTCATTATAATTATAAACTGTTCCAAATCTTAATTCCCAGGTATCTTCTACCCAGCGGCCTTCTCTGGCAGTGATAACCCTGGGAAACCGCTCTCGGGTCATCTCGTATACCATTATTTCTCTCATAATCATATTTTCTTCATCCAAACGGTTAATGTAAAAATAGCGGTTCTCGGCATCTCGAAAAAAAACATTCCGCTGAATCTGGGGAGGCCCCTGCTTTAAAACAATTTCTCTGATAATATTTTGAGACTTATGATTGGCTTCAGGGACTATATAATCATTAGTGACAAAGGATAATATACTGACAAAGACTGCTACTACCAAAAAAGGTTTCATAATGCGGCGAAAACTGATGCCACCAGTACGCATAGCAGCAAGTTCATTATTAGTGGACATTTGGGCAATTGCCAGTTCGCTGGAGCCAAGCAAAGAAACAGGGAAGGTTAGTACCAGAAAAGCAGGGAGACGGTAAACTAATAGTTCTATTACATTTATTACCGGTACTTTTTTATTAATAAGCATTTCCATCAGTTCAAACATAGTTTCCACAATTAACAGGATAGTCAGCAGGGCAACTACGCCTAAAAAATAACTCATTACCTGAGTAATAATATATTTATCTATAATCTTTATTCCGGGTATTTTCATCATTTTTACCTTCAGTAATTATTACAATATATTTTTCCGGGCTAAATTCTTAATTAGTATAACACAAATCATTTTAATAAAAAAACGATTTTTTTGAAATATAATGAAGCCATAGATAATCACAATTTAATAAATCAATTTCTTGAATATGCAACTATTATGAGATATAATCACAATTGTATTTTATTTGGAAAAAACATTCCCGGTATTCATTATAAATAAATTCTTACATCTTACATTAAAGCATTAAAAAACTCTAATAATTTACTTAAAGGAGGCTGGATTAGATGGGGAAAATAGTAAATATTAAAATGTCTAAAAAGCTATTATTACTATTTTGCTTTCTATTAATTGGAACTATGGTTATCAGCCCCCAAAATGGTTTTTCCCAGGAAGTACGGCAGTATGTTCAGAGTCAGCCTGAAGATGAAGACCCAGAAGCTACCTGCTTAAGGGAAGGCAAAGAGCTTTTTTGGGAGCAGGAATATGCTAAAGCAATTGAGCAACTGGAAAAATGCATAGAGCTAGACCCTGACAATCCTGAAATATATTATTATATGGCACAGGCTTATTTTCAGCGGGGACAGAGAAGTACACTCAGGGCAATACGTTATTTTCGGCAGGCATATGATGTATCAGAGACGGCTATAGAAAAGTACTGGCTGCAGATTGAAAACTCTCCGGAGGAGGACCACATCAATCAATATCTGCGGCTTGCTTATATTTATGAGATTCGCAGCCTGATACCCGGAGTAGATGAATTTCAAAAAGCACTGGAACTTTACCAAAAAGTATTGGAGGAAAAGCCCTTTGTAACTTCAGCTTATTATCATATGGGTTGGATTTACTACCAGCAGGAAAAATACCCGGAAGCCATTGATATATACCTTAAATACCTTGAACCAGGCCTTAAAAGTGATTTCGTTTACTACCACTTAGCTCTTTCTTATGATAAAATAGATGAAAAGGAAAAGGCCAACCATTATTACAACCTGATACTGGAAGAATTTCCCGATACAGAGTTTGCCGAGCGGGCAAAAAAGGAATTGGATTAAAAAAGATATTATTAAAATTAAATCCCAAAAGGATAAGTATGGAAACAGAATTCAGCGGTATAGAACAGCGCTTAGAAAAACTGAAGAACTGCTTGGTAAAATTAGAGCCCTTTAAAGAGAAATTGGGAAACAAATAGAAAACAAATAAGAGATTAAGATTGTGAGGAAATTGTTTGTTGGAGGAGGAAAAATCTGATTATGAAAAATTATCGTTTTTCTATTATAATTGAAAAAGATGAAGAAGGATATTTTGCCATATGCCCAGAATTGCAGGGATGTTATACTCAAGGAGATACTTATGAAGAAGTTTTAGATAACATCAAAGATGCCATTCGGCTTCATGTAATGGATCGTTTGGATAATGGAGAAAAAATATCTCAAAGTCAGTCTGTAAGCTATACTTCTCTGGAAGTGGCTGTATAATAATGATGAAATTGCCACGAGTAAGTGCTTCTGAGGCAATTAGGGCACTAAAGAAAGCAGGATTTTTTCTTGTCCGTCAAAGTGGAAGCCATAAAATTTATAAAAACAATGATAATAAAAGAGTAACAATCCCCTTTCACAGAGGAAAAATTATTCATCTTAAGGTACTTAGTTGTATCTTAAAAGATGCTGATCTTTCGGTAGAAAAATTTAAAGAGTTAATGAAATAGATAAAATGTTAATTAGAAATTGAATATATAATCAATGTAGTTTCTGAACTTATGCCTGTCTGTATAGAGTAATTATAAATATGTTATTTATAATTTATATAGAATATTAGGAATATAATCCATAAAGAATAAATGGTGATAAAATGAAAAGAAAATGTGACAAAGGACCGTCCCCTGGATGGACTGGCTCGAATTCTATCATAGCTGGAGTGTTCATAATTTTTTTCCTTATAACTGCCCTTTTAAGCGGGTGCAATATGTTAAATCCGAAAACCGGTTCTTTGCAGGGTACTGTGCATCGAGAAACAACAACCGGCTCTGCTCCCCTGGAAGATGCCCTGGTGAGTGTTAGTGGCTCAACCGGCACTGCCTATACTGACCAAAATGGCCATTTTTTTCTAAACGAAATATCGGCAGGGAAGAGAACTGTAACTGTCATTAGAGAAGGGTATATTAAATACCAGTTGCTAAATGTTTATATTGAGCCGGAGATTGTCAATGAAGTAAATCTTGGTAACCCTATTGTTCTTAAACCAAAAGAAGATAGAGCCCTGTTTGATATCGCCCTGGAATTTTATGAAAACGAAAATTACCAGTTTGCGCTGGAAACATTTGGTGAATTATTAATTGATTTCCCTGACAGCATCTGGGTGGATGATTCCCAGTATTATATAGCCTGGTGTTATCTCTCTATGGATGATTATGTGCAAGCAATTGCAGAATTCGAAAATCTAATAATTGATTATCCGGAAAGCGAATATTGTGATGATTCCCAGTACTATATTGGCTGGACTTATGAAACGAAATTAGGGTTGCCTATACCTGCAATTTTGGCTTATTATACTTTTTTGTTTGATTACCCGAATAGCCCATGGGCTGATGATGCCCAGTTAGGAATAGGAAATTGTTATTATGCTACTAATGATTACGGTAATGCTATTACTGAATACCAGAAGGTTATTGACAATTATCCCTTTAGTACCCTGCTGCCCCTGGCACAATACAGTATTGCCCAGAGTTATCGAATGGCCTATTACCGTAATACAGCTATAGAAAAATATCAAGAGTTAATTTTGCTTTATCCCAATAGTGAATATTGTGGACCATCCCAGTATTATATTGGGTATATCTATTATGAACAAAACAAATATCAGCTGGCAATTGATGAATTCCAGAAGACAATTAATAATTACCCTAACTCAACCTGGCCGGAGGAAAACAGGCAAGTAGCACCGGTTGCACAGTTTTATATTGGTTGGTGTTATGAAAAACTGGAGTTATGGGAAGAGGCAGTTGCAGCTTACCAGTTAGCAATTAATAATTATCCCGGTAGTACTTTTAGTGATGGCAGCTCTATCCCGGCATATTGCCAGGCACGAATAGACGAAATTAATGAAACCTATTTTCCGGAGCCACCGGAAGAAGAAGAAATCTAAACCTATTTTAAATTTTATTTTTCTTAGATCTTAGAATTTTTTGAATTTTGTATTTGATTTATTACGATATACGTTATACGTAATACGTTATACTAAACATTTATTTATTGGATAATATAATATGCCGCAAGATGATTTAAAAATAATTGAAGCCTGTCTGCTGGGAAATTCCCGGGTATTCTCTCAGCTCATTGATAAGTACAAAAGTATGGTTTATAACCTGGCTTATCGTATGTGTGGAAATTATCATGACTCAGAAGATATCACCCAGGAAGCCTTTGTAAAAACCTATCAATCATTATCTCATTACAATCCTGCTTTTCGCTTTTCTACCTGGTTATATCAAATTACTTTAAATATAATTAGAGACCGTTTGAAAAAAAAGAATTTAGAAAGTATATCTCTGGATAAGCCTTTGCCGGACGGGAGAGCAATTAAAGACGGATTAGTATCAGGGGAGGAGGGCAACCCGGAGAATTGCCTGGAAAATCAGTTAAGAAAAGAAAAATTAATGCAGGCAATTATGAATTTGCCGGTTCAGTATCGGGAAATTATTGTCTTACGGCATCTTCAGGACTTAAGCTACCGCGAACTATCTTCAATATTGAAAATATCTCCAGACACAGTGAAGGTACGATTATTCCGGGCCCGGGAACAGCTGAAAAATATTTTAGAAAAAAATTAAAATTTGTGTAACATTTCTTTAAACCAATCGTATAACTAATTAGAAGCAAGGTCAAATTTACCTTTTGAGCTGAAAAATATAAAATAAAGAGTGAATATATAAAATGAAATGCCTTAAAGCAAAACAACTGATTCAGGAATATTTGGACCAGCACATCTCGGAAACGGATAAAAAAGAATTGGAACAACATATTCAGGAATGTCCATCCTGCCGGGAAGAGCTGGAAAGCTGGGGGCATTTTTTTGCTGATATAAAGGTGCTGGCTGAAGAAGAGCATGTACCTTCTGAAATGACCAGTTCAATTATGGAACAAATTGAGAGCAAACAGGTAACTATTCAACCATCCTGGTGGGAACGAATAAAACACACACTTGCCATACCCAGATTTTCCTTAAGATGGATTGGGGCAGTAGCTGTTGCCTTAGTAGCTTTTACAGTATTTATAAACTTCAATCTATTTTCCCCGGAAATGATTCCCAATGGTTTAACCGAAGTCCAGTTTAGCTTAAGGGCAGGGGCTGAATCAATCAGCAGTGTTGCCGTGGTAGGGGATTTTAATGATTGGAATCCAAACAAGCATCTCCTGCAGGATGAAAATGAAGACGGTATCTGGACAGCTACCCTGCGCTTAGAGCCAGGGCGCTATGAATATATGTTTATCCTGGATGGCCAGAAATGGGTCCCTGATCCGGAAGCCTATCGCTATGTCCGGGATGGATTTGGCAACAAGAATGCAGTTATTGAAATAGCCAGCTGCAGCTGAAATTAGTATCCGGTCGTGAGTATCGAGTGAATACTTTGGGTATAGATGATGCAAGGATGGAAGATTGGAAGAATGGAACATTGGAAAGAGTAGAATACAGTGGAAAGTTTTCAGATTTGAGTTCCCGGTTTACAGATAAAGAATGCGGGCAACAATGAATGAGATTGCCACGCCTACCGCTTAACATTAGTTAAGGGCAGGCTCGCAATGACAAGAACGAGCAACTTTCTTTCTTAGTCATTACCAGAAGGTTCTTTCTTAGTCATTACCAGAAGGTTCTTTCTTAGTCATTACCAGAAGTTTCCTTCTTTGTCATTGCGAGGAACGAAGTGACGAAGCAATCTCATCCAATTAAACCCGAGAATATTTAACTAAAAACAAAAAACGAAGAACCTTTTCGCCCAAAAAGGCGAAAATAAAGGGTAAAAAATGAAAATGAAGAAAAGCCAGATAAATAAAAAGAAAAATCGAATAAAGTTTTGCAGTACAATTTTAAGCACATTACTGCTTATTCTTTCTTTTACTTTACCGGTATTTTCCCAGCAAGCTGCCAGTGCTGCTGATGCTTCTTTATCTAACTTGAACGAAAAGCTGGAACAATCCCGTTATAGCGGTTTCCAGAATAGGATGATTTCAGAGGCAGCAGCGGAGCTCTTAAAATATGATATAGATATCAAAGAAGTAGAAAGACTCTTGAGCGTAAGCATAGGCAATAACTTTGATGCTTATAATATAAAAAAGATTATAGAGATTATTATTGATGCCAAAAATAATGGTCTCTCTGAAAAATCATTATTGAACAAATTTAAGGAAGGGCTTGCCAAGCAAGTGGATGAAAGGCTGATAGTAGAAGTGCTTACCAGGGAAGCCACAAACCTGAAAATAGCCAAAAACATACTTTTAGAGCATCCCATAGAAGATGCTACTTATAACGAGGAAATTATTGTTGAATCCCTGGCCGAAAGCTTAAATAATGGTGTCCCACGGGATTCTCTTTCGGAAGTGTTCTCCAGGAGTGTCCGGGAGGGGAGAAGCCCGAGGGAAGTTACTGAAGTAAGCACAGAGCTGGGAAGCTTAAGCTTGCGTGCTTTCGAGATTGGTTTTTCAGAGGAAGAAGTTAATGATGTCTTTCAAAAAGCAGTGCTTAGCAGAAGCGGAGTAGACGGTATTTGTGAGGATATTCAGGATATGCTGGTGGCAGCCGTTGTTACCAAAATGAATATGGCTTCCCGTAAGAGTTCGGGCACAGCAGATACTTCTGGCGATATTGCAGCCGGTGATGAAACACCTTCCAGCGGAAGTGTTCTTCCTTCACCGTCCAGTGGGAGCATATCTACTCCTACAGCATCTGATGATAAACCGGATAGTTCAAAACCGGATAGCGGTAGTTCATCACCACCGGAGAATTAAGAATAAATAATAAAGATTTTTAGTAGCTCTTTTAAAATTTAATAAATTAGTATCGGGTCGTGAGTATTGAGTATCGAGTGGAAATAGTATAACGTATAGGCTGAACACTGAGAGAAGAAATGCTTGTAAGGATGGAAGATTGGAAGATTGCAAGAATGGGCAAAGAGTATATATGTTAGAGTAAGTGAAAGAAAGTTTTTAGACTTCAGTTCTCAGTTTGCAGTTATCAGTCTGTAGTTAAAGACTGTGGGCAACAATGAATGAGATTGCCACGCCTACCTCTTAACATTAGTTAAGGGCAGGCTCGCAATGACAAAAGAAAAAAGTATCAAGTATTCCGTATAACATAACGTATACCGTTAATACAGTGGGAATAAATTTTTGGAAGCATGGGCTTGCTTCTTTAGTCTAAAAACTAAAACCATAAACAAAAAAAGGTTTTTAATCCTAAGTCTTAGTCTTAAACTAACTACCAACTACTAACGACTAAATACCAACAACTATATTGTCATTGCGAGGAACATTTTTTTTCTGTCATTGCGAGGAACGAAGTGACGAAGCAATCTCATCCAATTCTA
>CAZWUL010000046.1:0-7809 GCA_964636625.1 uncultured Atribacterota bacterium
CACCGGATTCTACATTATCGCTAACATCTATACTGCCGGCAAAACGGGTATAGCCAGGGGTTCCAACTATACTGTCATCGGGCTCTACTATGCTAAGCGTTGCAGGGAATTCAACCGGGCCTTTTGCATCACTGGTAACAGTGCCGGTATAATCACCTGTTCCAGTTGCTGCTATTCGAATCCATTTTCCTTCATCCGCTGCTTTTAAGGTATAAGAGCCTCCTGTTGCACCACTAATATTTGTAAAACTACCACTCTCTGTACTCGCTCTTTGCCATTGTGCGCTTGCGGTTGCTCCTGAAGGTGAAATTGTTATCGATAATCTTTCTCCAACAACAGGGGTCCCGTAAACGTTGATTGCCTCTAGCTCTGTTGTTGTAGCATTATATTCATCAGTTATATTACCTACTGAATCATCTACATCAGAGTCATCTGTCACATCGCTTCCTTCTTCAATGATAGTGGTAACCTGCTCTACCAGATCTTCAAAATAATCAGAATCTTTTATCTCGTCCAGGTCAATATCTTCCTGAGCAACACCTTCATCTATCAATTCTTCTACAACCAATGCCAGGGCAGTTGATTCAGGGTCCATTGTCCCGGCATCATAATTTTCATCTTCGGCTACCGCATCTGGAATGACGGCTTTTAAAACAACTGTGTTACCATTTACCTCTACTGTAGCAGTGACAACCGTATTAGGATTTACAGCAATATTCTCAAAACTGTAATAACCATCTTCATCAGTGTATACGGTATGGGTAATTCCATTGGCATCAATCACTGTTACTTCAGCACCGGCTATCGGTACCCAGCCGGAAACATCTCTGGATATTCCCATGGCAACAGGTGGCACTAATACTCTTCCCTCGATGATGCCCTTGGTTTGTGGGGGCATAAGGCATCCGACAAAAAGGAACACAATAACAATAAACATAGTTATTGTTAAAATATGTTTGTTATATTTCATTTTCAAATAATCCTTTCTATATTTTTTCTTTTTATTATTCTTGCAGGTTCATTATCGTAAGCTTTCTTCATTAACATTAAACACCGAAGAACTTTTTATCAAAACAAAAAAATTCCCCTATAATGCAAGTATAATTACTTTTTTGTTAATTTCTGGTAGTTCTACTTAATATCTTCCAGTGAATTACAGTATTTTCAACCTTTGCACATCACCCCCTTTAATTGATAATTGACATAGACATGAATAGGAGTTTTTTTGATGCATTTATACTGCTTTTTTTGGAAAAAAATGGGATGTTTTAAATGCTTTTTTGTAGAGTTGGTTTTATGAAGTATTGTTTGAAGAAAATTGAATTTTTTTGTTGCCGTTACTACCAAACTGATACCATTACGAATGCGATTAAAACCATTGTGATATTTTGTAAAATATTTTTTCTTAAATTTTAGCAAAAAATAATCAGGTGTAAACATTACCATTATTAGAAACTCCCACCTGTCCTGTATTCAGGCATGAAAAAATAAATCGGCAGCCCGGTTGCCATAGCTATAGCTTTAGGCCAGGGCTTTGCACTCTAACCTTTCGGATAGTTTGCCTTTATCAATTTACGTGTGGTTCTTTTCAGCTTTAAAATAACTGCTTTTACTTTCTATTATAAAATGTTGGCTATTAATTATAATTTATATACTTCGACTAATATACTTATAGCATAGTTCATAGTTAATTTTCAAGAGAATACCTAATATATTATTCCCTAAAAATAATGTTTTTAGACAATAATACTAAAAAATTATGAATTTTTAACAATTAGAGCTTATAGGGGGTCAAAATAGGGGGTCAAATCTTTATTATTGACACTTTATTTAATAAAAACTTATTTGTCAATAATAAAGATTTGACCCCTAGTCTTTCTTTTTGGCAATCCCCCGTAGCAGCCTTCCCAGAATATCGGTACCGGTGACAATAGTGGGATTATCGTTCCAGAGAAGTATTATATCATTTTCCACAATGTCTTCGTGCCTGTCTCCGGGTCTCACTTGAAAAAGTGGAATTAATTCACCTAATTTTTTCTTTTTATCCTTTACCATAATAGGCTTATGGCAATACCGATATGGATTAAAATGTTTGGGAGCAAACAATGCTCCTTTGATAAACTCATCAGCATTTAACACCAGGTGTGGTTCGTTTTCTGCATCCACTATAACAACCCAGCTTTTTGCTGAGCGATTCACCTTTTGCAGAAATGCATCTTCAGGGGTTGGCGTTATCTGCGGGAAGACTGGTTTTGGGCCTTCAAACTCGAGCTCTATAATGCTATCTTTGGCAACAGGTTCTCCCTCTTCTTCTAAGGGCACATCATCAAGTTCAAGAAAATTTAATGCTCCCTGCCCTTCAACCCTGGCAATATCACTTTCTACTGATTCCATATGCAGCCTGATTACACTTCTTAAATCCTTTTCTTTAAAATACCTTAGCTTTTCACCACCCAAATACTTATCCAGAATCAAGGCAGTAGGTTTTGCCACCGGAAAAAGCAATACCTGGTAAAAGAGCAATACCGGCAAAAAGAAGGATGTTACATCCAGGGCATGGCGGCTGAAGTAAGATTGAGGAATAATTTCAGCAAAAATAGTAATAACCACTGTGGAAAAAAGAAAGGCAGCTACTCCTGCCAGAATAGAATCTGAAAGCAAAGCCAGGAGTACATTTACTCCCACATTTCCCCAGAGAATAGTAACCAGAGCATAATTAGCATTATCGCGCAGTTTTAAAACTCTTTTTGCCCTGGTATCACCACTTCTGGCGGCAACCTTAAGCTCCAGCATGTCAAGGGAAAACAGCCCCAGGTTCAATCCAGAAAACATGGCAGATTGTGACAGGCAAACAAAAATACCAATCCAGATGAAAAATGGCGTATTCATTTTAGTGCTCCTTATAATATTTAAAAAAGTCTTTGAATGATTCCCTTCCCTTTCTTTTTTATTTCTAATATACTTCAAAATACACTTTTTTCCCATATCTCATTGAAAAATAATTATTAAAGCTTTTTTTATTCTTCGTTATTGTTATTTCTTTCTTGGTAATGCTTTTTTCAGGTCATTTTTAATTATTTTTTGCCAATTTTGACAAAAACAAAATATTTTGTTATCTTAATATAACAAAAAATTGCTTTTTATAGTCTTAAATAACTTAAAATAGATTTATCCCGCACAATATTTCTCGCTAAATTTAGACACCCAATTTAGACACCCAAAAATAATACTAAAAAATTACAGAATATTATGGTCTGGAGGTGATTTTAAAGCCAAAATAATTATTACTTTAATATTAAAGTAAATAAGTAAAGTCACAAATAATAAAAAAGGAGAAAGTATCTATGAAAAGAAATTTATTAATTATATTCATAGTAGCCGCTCTGCTGGCAAGTTTTAGCATGGGGGTAGTTGCGGAACGTGTACCGAAATTAACCATTAAGACAACTACTGAAGGTTATGACCCGATAAGATATGAAGCAGCCTTTTTAATCCAGGAAAACTGGGCAGAATTAGGTATTGAAGTTGATGTCGAACCAACAGAATTCAGTGCCTTAATCCAACAGTTTTATAATGAGCAGGACTTTGAAATTGCCATTGCCGGCTGGTCAGGCAGAGTAGACAGGTTAGACCCACAGCATTTTTTAGGTACCCTGGAATCCCATCAAACTGATTTGGGAGCAAATAACCCTGGTGGCTATGTTAATGAACGATACGATGAATTATTTGCCCTGCAATCAGCTGAATTTGACCAGGATAAACGACGTGAGTATGTTCACGAGATGCAGGAAATAGGTATGCGTGACCAGGCAGTAAATATTTTATTTTACAGAGATGAAGTTGTTGCCTACAATAAAGACAGGTTTACCGGATTTGTGCCGATGGCCGGAGAGGCAATTTATAATGAATGGATACCTTTTACTGTTGAACCAGTTGGCGAAAAACGAGTCTTGACTATAGGTACCACCCAGGAGCCCGACACAATTAACCCTCTTGACTCAACAACAGTTTGGGGCTGGAAATTTATGAGAATGTATTATGACAAGCTTGTCAGACTATCACCAGAAATAGAACCCCTTCCCTGGGCAGCTGAATCTGTTGAGGCTGTTGATGATGTCACAATAGAAGTAGTACTGCGTGAAGGCATGACTTTCCATGACGGAATGCCGGTAACAGTGGAAGATGTTAAATTTAGTTATGACTATTATGTGGAGCAGGATTTTCCTTATTTCCGCCCATTCTATCAGCCTCTTGATGAAGTAATTATTGTTGATGACAATACATTACATTTTGTCCTGAAAGAACCTACCTCTTTCTTTATTACCGTTACTTTAAGTCAGATTCCTATTCTTCCAAAACATATCTGGGAAGATATCGAAGTAGCTAATCAGCTTTCACCGGAAGATATTCCTACTATTGGAAGTGGTCCTATGATGTTTGATGTATACGAAAGAGGCGAATACAAGAGAATGGTCAAATTTGATGATTACTTCAAAGCCGACGAAGTCGATATAGATGCTATTGAATATATTGTGTATGCTGATGCTGAAGGTGTTTACACCGGACTGGTCACAGAAAGAGTAGATATGACCGGCTGGAGACTGGAACCTGCCCAAATTGAACTGGCAAGAAACGAAGAACACCTGGAAGTTGTTGGGGTACCGGATTTCGGTTACTATCATATGACCTATAACTTAAGAATACCCCCTCTTGATGATGTTGAATATCGAAGAGCTATAGCCCATGCTATTCCGCAGGACACCTTCATAAATGTCCTATTGGATGGCCTGGGAGAACGGGGTACTTCAATAGTTGCTCCTGTTAATGCCTTCTGGCATAACCCGGATGTACCAACTTTCGAATATGACCTGGATATTGCCAGGGAAAAATTGGAAGCAGCCGGTTACTGGTGGGATGATGAAGGATTTTTAAATTTCCCGCAAGATTAATAAAAAAATTGACAGTATTTTAGGAATATAAACAAATGGGGAGAGAGATGACTCTTTCCCCATTTTCATGCACTAATTTATTTTATATTATATATTCGATATAGAGCAACGGAGTTGTTTATGGGTAAAGGTGAATTTATAATCAAGAGAATATTACAGCTTTTACTGACCTTTTTTATTATTCTAACTATTTTATTTTTTTTATTCCGCTTAGCCCTTCCTGATCCTACTGCCGGACTTGTTATGGCCGGATTAACAGTGGAAGAGCAGGAAATGGTAAAAGCCCGTTTCGGTCTGGACAAAGGTCTTTTTGAACAATATGTTATTTACCTTAGAAATTTTGTTCAGGGAGAGTTAGGTCTTTCTTTTCACTATAAAGCTGCTGTTTTTCCAATATTATTGGAAAAACTTTTCAATACTATGGCACTAATGATTCCTGCAATTGTACTATCATATCTTATTGGACCACTACTCGGGGTCCTGCTATCCTGGAAAAGGGGAAGTAAAATTGAAATTACCGGTATCATCGGGGGATTATTCCTGCGGTCGGCACCGGTTTTCTGGACAGGAATGATATTTATTATGGTATTCGGCATTTGGTGGGGAATTTTCCCGACCAGCGGAATGAGAACACTCCCCTATGAAGCAACTAGTAACCTTGCTAAAATAATGACTTTAGATTATCTCTGGCACCTGTTCCTACCCATGCTGACTATTGCTATCTATTATTTAGGTCTGCCCATGCTGATTATGAGAAATACAATGCTGGAAATCATGGGAGAGGATTTTATTGAGCTTTGCCAGGCCAAGGGACTAAGCGAACGGCGGATTATGTACAAGCATGTGGCACGTAATGCCCTATTACCGGTGGTAACACAGGCAGCTATTACTATCGGCCTGGCAGTTGGTGGACAGGTCGTTGTGGAGGTAGTCTTTTCCTGGCCGGGATTGGGAAGAGAAATGATACAGGCGGTCAGGACAAGTGATTTTCCTATGGCTCAAGGCGCCTTTATGATGATGGCCGGGCTGGTACTGGTCATGAATACCATCGCTGACCTGCTATATAGTTATCTTGACCCTCGCGTTGTCTTAAAAGGAGGTAGCAGGTAAACCATGGCTTATACAAAAAAAAGAAGCATTACAGCTCGTTTAAAATACTTTAAACCTATGCTAATCGCAATGACAGAACCATTCAAGGTTATTATTTCTGACCCGCTTGGAAGAATAGGCGGAATTGTCTTTTTTGCTATTTTATTAATTGCCCTGTTTGCTCCCCTATTAGCTACTCATGACCCTAACCAAATGAATGAAAAAATAGAAGGTGGCTTAATCCCTTTTGCTCCCGGCTCGGATTGGCAGGAATATCAAGTAATCGGCAAATCTCCGCTAAATGATTTATTTATTACTGAAGACTCTATCTTAGCTGCAGCAGATAATGGTCTTGTTTATAAATACACAGCAGCAACAGGCTGGCAAGAAGAAGAAATTGCTCCGGGAATTAATCTTCTGGCAGCTGCAACACATGATGGATTAGAAATAGTTGCCGGAGAGGATGGAACTCTCTATTTAAGAAAAAATGAGCTTAACTGGCATAAACAGGAAATACCAAAACAGGTTAATATTAATGATATTGCCATCATAAGCAGTGATTTAGCTTATGCAGTAGGAAATGATGGCCTTTTCCTCAGCTGGAACGGTGCTGCCTGGGAAGAAATAGACACCGGCGTAAACAGGCATTTACGTTCTTTGAGTTTCCTTCATCAAAATGACGGCATTGTTGTCGGAGACAGGGGTACAATTCTGCATTATCGAGATGGAGAATTTCAACCCCCCTCTTTTCAATCTTTTACTGATGCTACTTTCAGAGACTTGTTTTCTGTTTCCTATTACAAACCTGAACAGGCCTTTGCTGTGGGAGAACGCTCAACTATAATTGGCTATGACGGTGATAACTGGAGGATAATGCCCAATTCAGAATCAAGGACATTAAAAGGGGTTACTCATGTTTCCCAGCAGGAAGCTTATGCAGTAGGCCTGAGGGGAACGGTTCTCGGTTTTGACGGAACAGATTGGGAGACTGTACCACGTGTTACCAGAAGGGATTTTCGTGGTATCACTTTTACTGGTGAACAGGGTTTTATATATGGTGTGGAGCCATATATAAATGAGCTGGCTAAACCATCCGGTGAGCATTTATTCGGTACAACTCATTTAGGACGGGATATCTGGAGTCAGGTAATATATGGCTCAAGAACAGCTCTAATGGTAGGCATACTTGCTGCCCTGGTTGTTAATATACTTGGTGTTACTATAGGATTAATTGCAGGTTATTACCGGGGTGTGCTGGATAATCTATTGATGAGAATTGTTGACATTATGTATGGACTACCCTTAGAACCTTTTGCGATTATACTGGTATTAATATTCCAGCCAAGCATCTGGATTATTATACTGGCTATTGGCTTATTGACCTGGAGAACCAATGCCCGTATTATCCGTTCACAGGTATTATCTATTGTTGAACGCCCATTTGTAAAAGCAGCAAGAGTAGCAGGCGCCAGTGATGCTAGAATAATGCTGGTACATATAACTCCCAATATTTTACCATTAGCTTTTCTGGAATTGGCAGTTGCCATGGGGTATGCAATTACCGCTGAGGCAACTCTTAGTTTTTTAGGATTAGGACCACCACAAATTTATAGCTGGGGTACGATTCTGCATGCTGCACGGTTGTCCGGAGCATGGCGTACAGCCTGGTGGTGGGTCATTCCCCCGGGGTTATTTATCTGTATAACTGTAGTTTCGGTTTTTTTAATTTCAAGGGCTTTAGAAGTCTTAACAAATCCACGCTTAAGAGGAG
>CAZWUL010000047.1:0-7728 GCA_964636625.1 uncultured Atribacterota bacterium
ATTAACACAGTTTTATGAGCTGGCATCCTTATTGTGAAGTTGTTCTTCCAGGAATGCATCGATAACATCTTTCTTAAAACGCCAGATTCTTCCAATTTTAATTGCCGGTATTTTTTCTTCCCTTGCCCATTGGTAAATAGTCAGCGGTTTGACTTGTAAGTATTCCGCTACTTGTTTTGCAGTAAGATATTCTTCCATCATTTCCCTCCTTAATATTAAGTAAAATGAAATCTAAAAACATTTTATTGTTTTTTTATGATTTTGTCAATTTTCTTGTCTATCTTAGGATGTGATTTAGTTAACTTGGAAGTAAGCTATAAATATATTTAATTAATATCCTAACACTATTTTTTGTGATTTCTAGTGCTATCAGTGCTATCTATGACTGATTATCATAGATAATCTTATAAATATTATAAGAGCGCATTACTTTTTTAATATGTTCGCTAGTTTCTTGATATGGAATATTTTCTACAAAAAAATCAACATTATCAACATCAAACTGTTCAATCCACCTATCGGTAACTCCCGGGCCAGCATTATATCCAGAAATTATAAGGTAATAGTTTTTGTTATATTTCTCCTGTAAGTAATTCAGGTACCAGCATCCAAAATGAATATTTGCTTCAGGTTCAAACAGTAAATCATAATCAAATTCCTGGTAATTAACTTTTTGGGCAATCCATTCCCCAGTTGATAAAATAATCTGCATTAGCCCTCTGGCACCTGCCCTGGATTCAGCATAATTATTAAAATGACTTTCTTCTCTAATAGTTGCTAATACTAAATAAGGTTCCAGATTATAATAAGAAGTCCAGGTGCTAATGGTGGATATATAGTTATCCGGAAAAGTATATTGCCAGAACAGGAAAGGCATCTCTTTAATCTTGTTATTGTTTAAAAAATAATTAAACAATGTCTGTGCCCAACCGACAGAGCGATAATACTCCTGATTCTTGTAATAAAGCTCGGTCAAGAGATATACCAAATAAATATTACCAGATTCATAATTTAAAGCTTTGATTATTTCTGAAGCTGATTCCTGGTAAATATCAATAGATTTTAACAATTCAGCTTTATAAATTGCCAGTCGGGCATAATTATTTACAGGCATATGATTATTTTTAATTTTTTCAAGGGAAATTTTTTTGCTGCTCTCTATTATATCTGCAATATCACTGGTTTCCTGCCTTATTTCTGTGGGGATATGGAAAGCATAAAAGCTATCCGGATATCTATTCACAAGAATCCTATAGGCTTGCAAGCTTTCTTCTTTGTTCAAAGAAGATTGTAATTTCCCGAACCAATAAAGAGCATCATCTGCCTGGTTACTATCAGGAAAATTATCAAAAATTATTTTATAATATTTTATGGCATTATTTTTTTCTTCCCGATTAGTATAATAACGGGCTAATTTCCAGCTCGCCTCACGGGCTTGTGACGATTCAGGATAGGTAGCAATTAACTGGTTTAATATTTCAATCCCTTCTATTTCCCGATCTCGCAAAAATTCAATTTCAGACAAACGCAAATATGATGATTGGGCAAAATAACTTTCCGGATATTTTTCAATAATTTCTCTATATTTTTCAACAGCCATATTGCGATTACCTGAAGAAAGCAAGCTTCCTGCATAAAGGTACAAGGTTCTAATAATAATGTCTTCAGGGTAAGTAAAATTATCTATAATATAAAGACATTGTTCTATTGCCCTTTCATATTCCCCCTGGTAGTGGATAGCCCTGGCTTTACTATAGTAAATACTCGCTAGCTCCTCCTCTTCCGGATATAGCGCAATTACCTCATCAAATATTGTTTCAGCCACTTCATACTGCCGATAATTAAAATATATTCCTGCACAAAATAGTAATAATTCAGGGGACATTTCAATATTCTCATTATTTCTGACTAATTGATATCTCTTTACAAATAAGTTTTCATAGCTTGCTATACGCTCCGGAGCATAGCGATTTTCAATTAAATCCTTAAGCCTTATTAAAGAATTTACAAATTGTCCATTTTCCCATAAGACATCACTCATCCTGTCAAGTATCGTTCCCTTAAATTGTTCTTCAAAAGTACTGTCCAGCACCAGGCTGCATTCTTCTAAAAAATAACCTAAATGCCCTTCTTCCAGATAAATCAGAGCAATCTGCTCTCGTGCACGGGGGTTTAAAACACTATCGGGATAATCTTCAACTATTTTTTGAAACGATTCTACTGCGCTTTTTTTATCATTCATGCTAAGATATACTTTAGCCAGATAATATAAAGAATACTCCTTCATCAGGGGAACATTTTCGCTAAGATTTTGATATATATAGGCAGCTGACTCCCATCTTTGCAGTTTTTCATAGCACTGACCTTTTAATAATTGACTTTGCAAATAGAGAGGAATATATAAATTATTGTATTCTATATTTTCTAATTCACCAATAGCCATGGCATAATGTTGATTCTTATAATAGGCTAAGCCATTGTTAAAGTAAACGTTTTGCTGAGGAAATCTATTTTCATCTTTCAGTATATCTGAAAGTTGAAAAATTCTTAATTGCTTTTCCTGTTCTGTTTCTTCTTCTTGAGCTTGAATAATAGTACCAATAGCAAAGAAAAAAATAATGAAAAACAAAACTAAGGGCAAGAACATTTTTAATCTTTTGTTATAGAAGTGATTCATAATACCAGATAGGATAACCTTTCTGTAATTTTTCCTTTTACTATTACCTGCTGTAAAATATTTAATTAAAATTGATTAACCAGTTACTTTCTAATTATAAACCAAAAATAAAAAAAACCAAAAAATTAAATATCAAAATTAGCTATAATCTATGAATAACAATAGAAAAATCAATATATATTAAGTTAGGATTTTACCTTATCAATAAGTTTTTCCAATAGAATATTTTATAAGAAAATATCACATCTGCAAAGCGGGGAGCTCTAAGAAACTCTAAAAGAGGTTTATCTTTTGCTACTTTTTAGCTCTTTTTCTTTCATTTTTTTATTTATGCTTTAGCTATAATATCTCTTAAGCAATACAACTTTCAGCTTTGCACTTCAGTAAAAAAATGTATCTAGCTTATCTTAATCTTTGTTGGTTAAATAAAGTGGGTAGGTTAAATTGTATCTTGGTATTCTTGCAAAATATTAAGAGTATATTCCATTTCCTGCTCATTTCCAACAGTAAAACGGATATAATGATTTTCTAAACCGGAAAACTCATCTCCCCAGGCAGCGAAGGTAAAAATACCTTGTTCCCTAAGGTATTGCCATACATTTTTCGTCATTTCATGTGTAATAAAATCAACCAGGACAAAGTTAGTTTGGGAAGGGAAAACCTTGATATTCAGCTGATGAAGGCCTTGAATAAACAAATCCCGGACCCTTGCTATTTCCTGCCAAATAGCCTGATAGTAATCTATATATTTTAAAACCCTGACCCCGGCGATTTCAGCTACTTTATTGACTCGAAAATACTGGTAATACCTGGAAATTTTTTCGATATTATTCGAACTGGCAATGGTGAAGCCCAGTCTAAGTCCTGCCAGACCAAAATTTTTTGAGAAACTCCGGGAAATTACAAGATTGGGATATTTATCAATCAAATCAGCTACTGTTTCTCCCAGGTATTCATAATTACACTCATCTACAACGACAATACCTGGTACCCTGTCGAGAATTCCTGTAATTGCTTCCCTGGAGATAGCCCCAGCAGTAGGGTTGTTCGGATTGCATATCCAGACCAGACTAGCGTTTTTCAGGTCATCGTCATTATAATTCAATTTATAATCATAACCATTTAAGCAATTTATCAGCTTCTTTTTAAAACCATTGCGAATGGCACTTACTTCATACTGGGAAAAAGTAGGAACTGGAATCAAAATCAGTTTATCGCCAAAGGCCCTGGTAACAGCCTCAATGACTTCATCAGAACCATTAGCAGGCAAAACATTGTAAGGTTGAACACCTGCATACCCGGCAAATTTAGCAGTTAATTCCGGGTAATTGCCCCCGGTTGGATACTCTTTAATATTGCCTAATTCCTGGGCTATCTCAAATAACAATTCTTCAGGTAAAGGATACTTTAGGCTGGAATGTTCAAGGGAAATTGGTTTATTAATTTTTATTTTTTTATCCATTATCTTTTATTCTCCCATCCTGGGAAAGACAGCCTTTCCTCAAGCATATTTAATGCCTTGGTTGCCAGAGAGACGATGGTTAGATAAATTGCCCCAACTACTATAAAGACTTCAGTATAGGTAAAATAACGGGATGCTACTATTTTGCCTGCTCCTGTTAATTCAATACAGGTTACCATAAAAGCCAATGAAGAATATTTAATCAAATAAATAATTTCATTAGAACACCCGGGGATAGCTCGGCGCAAAGCCTGAGGCAGGACAATATTTAAAACTGCACTAAATTTACTCATCCCCAGTGCCTGAGCTGCCAGCACCTGGCCACTTTTTACTGATTGAATGGCTCCACGAATATATTCTGCATGATAGGCACTGCTGCATAACACAAACCCGATAACTGCAGCCACAAAAGGAGATAAATAAATACCAATAGAAGGAAATCCATAATACAGAATAAAAAGCTGAATTAAAAGGGGAGTCCCTCTAAAAAATATGATATAGGCCTTACTGAAAAAAGAAACCAATAGATTGCCATACACCCGGCCAACAGCAATAATAATTCCCACTGCTAAGCCAATTGGGATTGACCAAAAAATTATCTTTATAGTCATTAAAAATCCTTCAAAAAGAGAAGGAAGTAATATTTCTAGAAAAAAACTCCAATCAATCATTGTTTATATCCGTTAATATCTCCATATAATTCGGTTAATTTAAATAAAAATTTCCTGGTTCTTTCGAATTCCGGGTTCTGAAATAATTTTTCCGGTGAACCACTCTCCAGCAGTTTACCTCTTTCTAAAAAAATTATTTCGTCGGCTACTGAGCGGGCAAAACCCATTTCATGAGTAACCACTATCATAGTCATGCCTTCCCGGGCTAATTTTTGCATAACACCTAATACTTCACCAATCAATTCCGGGTCCAGCGCAGAGGTAGGTTCATCAAAAAGCATAACTTCCGGGTCCATTGCTAATGCCCTGGCTATAGAAACACGTTGTTTTTGCCCACCGGATAGTTGAGCCGGATACAGTAATGCTTGTTTTCCTAACCCAACTTTCTTTAACTCATATAGTGCCTTTTCTCTTGCTTCCTTTTTTCCCATTCCTTTTACCTTAATTAGAGCAATCTCAACATTTCTTACCGCATCAAGGTGGTCAAAAAGATTAAAATCCTGAAAAACCATGCCTATTTTCTGTCGAAAACGGTTGATTTCTTTCAAGTTATGATGAGTCACTTCCTGGTCTCTTAGCCAGACTGTACCATCATCAGGAAAAGTTAATTGATTAATACATCTTAGTAGAGTACTTTTACCAGTACCTGATGGTCCAATTACAACCTTTGTTTCTCCTTTATAAACATCAAAAGAAACTCCCCTTAAAACTTTTTTACCACCAAAAGATTTTTGAATATCTTTTACCTGCAAAATTAATTCATTTTCACGTTTCATTTTTTCAGTCCTCTCATTCTTCAAACCCGGGAATTCTAACCTTTTCTTCCAATATATGCAGTATTTTCATCCCGATATAGGATAGAACTATAAAAATTAAGGCACAGGTCAGATAAATGGGCATAGGTCTATAGGTCCTGGATGCAATAAAATTACCCCTGGTTAATACTTCCATGACCCCAATGGCATAAGTCACTGCAGACTCGGTCAACATAGCCGGATATTCATTAGACCAGCCCGGGATTGACATTCTCAATGCCTGGGGTAATATAATATTCCAGATAGCCATACCTTTACTCATTCCAAGAGATTGCGCTGCCAATAATTGCCCCTGCCCCAATGATTGAATGCTCCCCCTGAAAATCTGTGCCTGGTAGGCAGAACTGCGTAAACCTAATACCAATACTGCTGCCATAAAAGCTGATAAATTTAATCCTATCATATTAAATAAACCATAATAAAAAAGAAACAATAATACCAGTATAGGTAGGCCCCTGAAAAACCAAACATATATTCCAATAAATTTTTTTATACAGGGAGAACCATAAACCTGTCCTACTGATAAAGGGACACCAATAATAAACCCCAAAGCTAATGCACTTAATACCAGGCCTAAGGTGGTTATGATCCCCTGTAGTAGAAAAGGCAGTGCCTGGTAAATAACAATTAAGTTTTCCATAAATTTACACCATATCCATGTTGTTTAGCAGTTTAACAATTTTTAACTGGCTATTGATTTACATGAAACCGGGGATATAAGCCTTATAGGTCTATATCCCCGTTATTGATTTATTCAAAATCAAAAGAATTATTTTTATTAACTGCTATATTTTATTTTTACTGAGCCTGGAAATATTTGGCTTTTAATTCATCCCATCTTTGTGAATGCATAATACGATTAATTCCTTCATTGATTAATTTCAAAAGTTCTGTATCTTCTTTTCTTACTGCAACACCATATTCTTCACCAGTTTTAATTGTTCCGACAATTTTGATATCCATTCCTTTTCGTATCGCATCTTCAACCATCACGTCATCCATCATTGCTGCATCGATTCTGCCATTTAGAAGGTCCTGTACCGCTAAAGAGAATCCCTCATAAAGCTTTAGATTATCTCTTGGAAAAAGCTCTTGATTGATTAAATTATCTTCAATCCACATAGCAGCAGTGCATCCACGCTGAGTACCTACTAAATACTCTCCCATAAATATTTCAATAGCATTTAAATCAGAATCACTCCTAACGCATATGGCCTGGTCGATTGTCCAATAGGGAATTGAGAAATCAACCCTTGCTTTTCTTTCTTCGGTGATACTCATGCCGGAAAATACCATATCGATTTTTTCGGCTAAAAGACTGGATACAATACCATCCCAGGCAGTAGGTTGGTGAATAACTTCAAATCCCATTTCTTCTGCAATCCAATCCAATGCCTCTACATCAAAACCAGCTGGGTTACCCCTTTCATCTACATAGGCATGTGGGGGATAATCAGCATCAATTCCGTTAATATAAACTTCTTTTTCGGCAGATAAACCAGATAATCCCAACAACATAAAGATTAACACAGAGCAAAGCAAAGTTAACACAATTTTACATTTTTTTCTATTCATCTAAAACATTCCTCCATTATTTATTATTTTTTTATTTCTTATTTTGCTGCTTTGATTTTTTTAAAATTATTTGATAGCCATCAGCACCATAGTTTAAACACTTTTTTACCCGACTAATTGTTGCAGAGCTTGCTCCAGTTTTCTGCACAATCTCTTCGTAGATAAAACCCTCGTCAAGCATACGGGCAACTTCCAGTCGCTGGCTTAATTCTTTTATCTCATTAATAGTTGCCACATCATCAAAAAACCGATAGCACTCGTCAATATTATCTAAACTCAGTATCGCTTCAAATAATTGGTCGGTCATTTCATTTCTCCAGCGAGGATAATAATCCATGACTTTTCCTCCAATCATATATTATTTTGAAGATATTCCCTAAACATCTTTGCCACTTAAACTATTAATTTATCAATTAGTACTATTACTATGCTATTACTACTACTTTAATTAATTAAATAATTAATAGTTTAATGTTTTAAGATATTATATCATCACCTGTAAAAGTTGTCAAATAAAAAACTTATACC
>CAZWUL010000048.1:0-7553 GCA_964636625.1 uncultured Atribacterota bacterium
TAAAATCACCCCTTTTTGAAGATTCAGGTATTCTTAACACAAAGTTAAATGATTAGCCCTAATATGTCAAATATTTTTTGTAAATATATAATAACAAATTATTGATGATATGTCAAGAATAAATATTATATAGTAATAATTACTATATAATATAATTTGATTATCAGCAACTATTGCAATATTTATCAATCTATGGCATATTGTTTTAATATAAACGCAAGGAAAGAAATATTTAACTAAAATGAAAGGAAATTTATATGTTTCTCAAAAAAAATACAGCCGGTTCTTTAGTGTTTTTAAGCGGGAAAAAATATATTTTATACATTTTTCTTTTAATTATAGCTATCCTGATTTTACAATTATCGGCATTTAATGCAGCGGGCAATGGAATACCCGTTAAATTAGGTAATGAGGTTTTGCTTGATGATTATTATCATCTAATTGATGGCAAAAATGTAGGCTTGATTACCAACCAAACCGGAGTGGACAGCCAGGGGAATAGCTTTATTGATAATCTGCTTGATAGCAGAAGGGCAAGACTGATTGCCCTTTTTGCCCCGGAACATGGACTTGACGGTACTGCCAGGGCAGGAGCCTGGGTTCACTCATATAATCATCCTGAATATGACATCCCGGTTTACAGTCTTTATGGGAGCACCAGAATGCCAACCGAGGAGATGCTTTTGAAAATTGAAACCCTGCTTTTTGATATTCAGGATATAGGTGCCCGTAGCTATACTTATATGTCTACTCTCCAATACTGTATGATAGCTGCCGAAAGGTACAATAGATCGATTATTGTGCTGGACCGCCCCAATCCTTTAGGTGGGGTGAATGTAGAAGGACCTGTAATGGAGGATGCATTTAAGTCATTTGTTGGTGTAGACAATATATCAATGGCTCATGGCATGACAACCGGAGAGCTGGCTCTCTTTTATAATCGCAATATAGGGGCTGATTTAACTGTAATTGCCATGGATGGCTATTATCGCGGAATGTCTTTTGAAGATACCGGTCTTCCTTTTGTCCAGACTTCTCCTAATATACCAAACATTGAGTCCTTGTATGGTTATATGGCTACTGGTCTGGGAGAGGGAACCGGGGTTTTTCAACGGGACCAATTCCGCTGGGTTGGCGGACAAGGTCTGGATTCAGTTAGTTATGCTAAATTACTGAATTCAGCAAACCTCCCAGGTGTTAATTATATCCCGGAAGATAAAGATACGGCTGGTGGTGCAAGATTGGACATTTATAATCCTTACACTTTTAATCCAGCGAAAAGCGGTATTTATGCGCTGGCTTATGCCTTTATGCTGGGAGACTTCCATGTCCCTAAAAGTACTCCTGATAATATTGTGATGTTCGATAAGATTATGGGAACAGATAAAATAGGTTTATACCTGGAAGAAAAAGCAACACCTCAGCAGATTGAAGCATCCTATCAGCTTGATTTACAGCGATTTATTGCTGAACGGGAGAATTATCTTATACCCTTGTATGACTGAATATAGCCAATATAATGTCTGATTACAATAATTTAATCATAAAAAATTAAATAAAGCTAAACATTATTCATTTTTGCTGTTCAGATATATTTTTGTCAGTTCTTCAGTTAAATAATTATAAGCCTCGTCTACTGAGTCACAAAACTTAAATAATTCCAGGTCAGATTTGTTTATAGTACCATATTTAACCATAGCATCTAAATTAATTACCTGGTTCCAGTATTCCGAACCATAAATAACAATGGGAAGACGTTTTATAATTTTTTTGGTTTGAATAAGAGTAAGCACCTCAAATAATTCATCGAGTGTTCCAAAACCTCCCGGGAAGATAACTAACCCCTTGGCAAGATAGACAAACCAGAACTTGCGCATAAAGAAGTAATGAAACTCAAAATTTAATTCAGTCGATATGTATTGATTAGGATATTGCTCCATTGGTAAACTGATATTCAGGCCAATAGATTTCCCACCTGCTTCTCTGGCACCTCTATTGGCAGCTTCCATCATTCCAAATCCCCCGCCTGAACAGACAATAAATCGAGAGTTTGAGTTTAATGATTTTGACCAGGTAGTTAAACGCTTGGCCAGTTGGACTGCATCATTATAATAATTGGAAAGAAAAACCTGGTTTTTAGCAAATTCCAGTTCATTTTTCAATTCCTGATTTTCTTTAGTATCATCTGCAGACATAATACGTTCTTTTACTCTTTCCAGATATTTCTTTGCTTCCATGGGAGACCTGGTACGTGCCGAACCAAAGAAGACAATCGTATCATTGATATTCTCTTTTCGAAAACGTGACATAGGTTCCAGCAGTTCTGCCAGAATTCGGATAACTCGTGCATCCCCGCTGTTGATAAAATCAATATTTTTATATGCTTTTTGTGCTTTAGAAAGATGTTTTTCCATAACCATTAACTCTACTTTCTTTATTATGTTTATAAAATATTATTGCCTTGATTTTCATGGTAACATTAATGTAATTAATATTATACATGATTTGTAAATTGTTTTTCCAATCAAGACACATTGAAGTATCTACTTGAATTTAAAAAAAGTTCATATTATAATCTTAAAAATACTGAAGGAGGATAAAAAATGATTACAATTATTGCAAAATCTATTGTAAAAGATGGCAAAAAGGAAGAATTCAAGAGAGTTGCTGAAGAGCTTATTATTGAAAGCAGAAAAGAGAAGGGGTGTATCTCCTATAATCTATATGAAAGTCAGAAGAATAAAAATGTAGTGGTTTTTATTGAGGAATGGAAAGACGAAGTAGCTATCCAACTTCATAATAATTCAGAGCATTTTAAAAAAATTATTCCCGAATTAGGCAATTTAAGGGAAGGTTCATCAGATATAGAGCATTTTAAAAAAATTGAAAATATTAGCTGAATTAACCTTCTCTAAAGACCTTTATTTTTATGACTGAAGAAAGGGAGTTAATCAATAATGATAAGTAATACAATAAATAAGTTTAGCCTTTCCAAAAAGATAGCACTTATTACGGGTTCAAGCAGGGGGATTGGGTTGATAATGGCAAAAGGTTTAGCCAATGCCGGCGCAACAGTAGTAGTTAACTGTCGCCGTAAGAATGTAGAAAAGCTTTGCCAGATAGTAGAACAGTTAAAAGGGCAGGGCATTAAAAATGTATATGGCTATTCTTTTGACATTACAAAAAAAGATGATATTTCCGAGCAAGTACAGATGATAGAGAAAGATTTAGGGCCAATTGATATCTTAGTAAACAATGCAGGTGTTCAAAGAAGGGGACCTTTAGAAGAGATGGAAGAGTCTACCTGGAGAGAAGTAATAGATACCAATCTGACCGGCGCTTTTTTAACCAGCCAGCAGGTAGTAAGGGGTATGATAAAGAGAAAATACGGAAAAATTGTAAATATTTGTTCATTAATGAGTGAAATAGGAAGAGATTCAATATCCGCATACAGCGCCTCCAAGGGTGGTTTAAAAATGCTGACTAAAAATATGGCTGTGGAATGGGCAAAATATAATATTCAGGTAAACGGAATTGGACCGGGCTATTTTATTACTGATATGACCCGGTCATTAGTGGAGAATAAAGAATTCAATCAATGGATAATTAACCGGACACCTGCGAGAAGATGGGGAAATCCAGAAGAATTGTTAGGAGCATTAATATTTTTAAGCTCAGAAGCATCTGACTTTATTAACGGACAGATTATATATGTCGATGGAGGAATATTAGCCGGTATTTAAGATTCTCAAATTTTTAAGGTGATTAATATTGTTTAATAATAAAAATAAATGATTTCTTGAATTACTTTTATAACAACTGTTATAGTATAAAGATAAGGAAATGAAAGTATTTTTTATTCACTTATATACAAATAAGGATGTAAGTCTAAAAGGATAAGTACATACTTTTTCAAGATTAAAAACCCAAAGAAAGAGGTTTGTAATGGGAGAAGAAAAGCCGAGCAGAAAAAGAAGAACTCCACTCTGGTGGCATGGATTTATAGGTTTTATTGGGCTTTTGGGATTTCAGGGGTTTACCCAGAATAATCCTTACACATTGCTGTTTTTTGCATTTTTTGCATTTTTTGCATATTTTAAATATCTGAGAAAGGAATTGGAATATCTGGGATTATTGGGTTTTATAGGAATATTCTTTGCAATACTTGGAATATTCGGCATTATCCCTGTTTAACCATAAATGAAAGCATGATAATATTTTCCCGGGACAGGAGCAAGTATTTTGGGGGTGGCTATTACTTATTTTGTAGCTACACACCTATAGAAATATCTATAGCTGCTAATTATTTCCCTTATCGGTTAATCCTATTTTATTTAACCATGAAAAAGATAAAGAAAAGCTATATGAAAATTTTTCACCTGAACTCTAAAGTAGAAAGTTATTTTACTTAGAAATATTATAGTTGAATAAAATTGCATAAAAATAACATAACAAAAAGCAAACAAGAAAAACACAAATTTCTTTTAGGTGTTCTTAAAGACACTCATTTTGTGGGTTCGATGTTTAATCTGACCCTACTTCAGCAAATGCCTTTCGAGCCGGAAGAATTGTGAAAATGTTTTTAATAATGCGAACTTATCACAAACAGGGGTTTATAATTTTGAAATATAAAAAAGTTGTCCCTGCCATATTTCTGGAACGTCCCAATCGTTTTTTGGCTGAGGTTTTGATTGATGAAAAAAGGGAAATAGTTCATGTTAGAAATTCTGGAAGGTGTAAAGAAATATTAATTCCGGGTACCAGGATTTACCTGGAAAAGATAGTAAAAAATGAAAAGAGAAAAACAAGATATTCTCTAATCAGTGCTTATAAAGGGTCACAATTGATAAATATTGATTCCCAAATTCCTAACCAATTAGCATATGATGCGCTAAGAAACAATGCTTTATTAGCAATTGATGTTGGTGAAAACATAAAGAGAGAAGTTAAGTATAATAGTTCACGATTTGATTTAATGTATAACAATCATAATAAGAGAGGGTTTATAGAAATCAAAGGTGTTACACTTGAAAAAAATGGAACAGCCTTCTTCCCGGACGCTCCTACAATAAGAGGTAAGAAACATGTCGATGAGCTAATTTTAGCGTCCAAAAAAGGTTATGAAAATTACATAATATTTATTATTCAGATGAAAGGAATATCCTGCTTTAGGCCAAATGATAAAATGGATCCCGGATTTGGAATATCATTAAGAAAAGCAAATTCTGTAAATGTCAAGATAATGGCATATGACTGTTTTGTAACCGATGATTGTATCCAGATCGATAAGCCAATTAAAGTTATGCTCTAATTTTATAAGGTTTAGTTTATTCTCGAAAAAAATATTTTTCAAGAATAATAGTTGCTTTTTAGCATAATAAACCTTAAAATAATTAAAATATAATACTGAATAAATGGTGGTTGTGGGCATGATAAAAAATAATTCTGACAGGACAAGTATAATAATTATTAGACATGGGGAATGCAAAGGAAATAAAGAAGGCTTATTTCGTGGGAGAAGTGATTTTCCTTTAAATGAAACAGGAGTACGCCAGGCAAAGGAAGTGGCCAGAGCAATAAAAATAATGCACCCCACAATAATATTCACCAGTCCGTTAAAAAGGGCTATGCAAACTGCTGAAGCTATCCGACAGGAGTGTAATATTGAAATAGAAGAACGGGAAGGATTGAATAACATAATGCTTGGCCCATGGGAAGGACAACCCAAGGATTATATTGCTCAAAAATACCCTGAACAATGGAAGGTATGGTTAAATGAGCCGGAAAAATTGGACATTCCCGGGGTGGAATCACTGGACGAAGTACAGGAAAGGGCAAAAAGTGATTTAGAAAATATTATAGAACAACATTGGGGTGAGACTTTTGTAATCGTGTCTCATAGGGCAGTGTTAAAGCCATTAGTTGCCTCATGCCTGGGTATAAAAAAACCGTATTTCTGGCGCATACATCTAGATACTGCTTCTTATAGTATTCTCCATTACCAAAAAAGAGTGGGATACATCCTGGTTCAACTGAATCAAAATAAGCATCTGAGTGAATTTATTACTGAATGGCAATAAACTGTTTGAAATAAAAATAATTTTCCGGGGGAAATAATCATGATTAAGATTGATTTTAATATTATCAAAAAACCTTTGGTTATTTTTGTTGTCTTGATTCTTTTAAGCCTAACCGTACCTTATCTGCTCCCTGCAACGTTTCTGGGTTCTTATTTATTTTGGATAATTTTATCAGTTGTCGTTATCTTATATGGGATAATAATAGTTGGAGGATTAAAGTGACGCGCTCATCTATTATGCTCATAGGAATATTCTTATGGTTTCTCCTTGGGTGTGTTGTTTCATTTTCTGCTAAAAGAAAGACCGGTCCGGGTATTGCCGAATATTTTATTGCTAATAGAACTATCGGTGGATTTGTTGCTGCAATGACTTATAGTGCTACTACTTATAGTGCATTCATGATGGTAGGATTGGTTGGAATGACTTATTCTTTCGGAATCAGTACCATGGGTTTTGAATTATCATATCTGATGGGTACCATTTTACTATTAGTATTATTTGCACCTTACTTCTGGTCAATCAGCAGGAAATATAATTGCATTACCCCCTCTGAATTATTAAGCAAGGCATATAATAGTCCTGCTTTAGGCGGTATTGCTACAGTTTTCTCCTTGTTGATGCTGATACCTTATATGTCAGTTCAATTTACCGGAATTGGATACCTTTTGGAAACATTAACCGGTATTCCATATCAATTTGGAGTTTTGCTGGCATTGGTAATTGTACTTGTTTTTACTCTCTGGGCAGGTATGCGTTCAGTTGCCTGGACAGATACCCTGCAGTCATTGATTATGCTTGTTTCCTCTATTATTTTGCTCTATTATGTAATGAACCATTTCTTTGGAGGATTTACACAATTTTTTCAGGTAATCCAGGTTGAGCACGGCGATTTGCTCAGTGCAGAAAAAATGCCTTATCAAAGGTTTTTGGGATTAACAATCCCCTGGTTATTTTTTGCTTTAACTAATCCGCAGGTTGCTCAGAGAATGTTTATATCAAGAGACAAAAAGAGCCTCAGGACAATGATAATTGGTTTTTCTATTTTTGGCCTGGTTTATACGCTTATTGTGGTTCATTTGGGTTTAGCTGCGAGACATATATTTCCAGATATTGCCAATCCTGATAGAATTACCCCTATGTTGCTGGAAAAGATACCGGTTATATTATCATTGGCAGTTTTCCTGGGAATTGTAGCTGCCTCTGTTTCTACAGTTAATTCAATAATTTTAACTTTAAGTTCAATGTGTACAGTAGATGTATACGGCAAACTATTTAAAGCAGAAGAGAGTAGAAGGTTATTATTTGGAAAAATAATGGTTCCCTTGATAGCTTTTTTGGCTTTTTTCTTTTCACTGGGCCAGTTTGGTATTATTGTTGAATTATCGGTAATGTCCTCTGCCGGATTATTGGCATTAGCTCCAAGTTATTTTGGAATATTTTGGAAAAAAGGTGACAATATTGCATCAATCAGCA
>CAZWUL010000049.1:0-7527 GCA_964636625.1 uncultured Atribacterota bacterium
AACTGTACTTAGGACTCTATACCTGATTACTAGACACTATATATTTTTATATTATCTTTTTAAAAATAAAGGAGCTGGCACTTTTAGTTCAGGTCCCCCTTCTTTTCTTGCCTCTAAAAGAAATCTCCTGGCATTATTGTTTTTTATAGTATAGACGAACTTTAATATTTTGGGTTCCAATCTAAATTTTTTTAATGCCACTATTACGGGAATCAAATTATCTGCCCGATAAACAAGATAGAATCTTCCTCTTTTTTTTAACAGGTAACTGCTTATTGATAGCAATTTTTCAAAAGTTATATTAATCTCGTGTCTTGCCAATAACTGCTCATTATTTGCGCTGGTTTTCCCTTTTCCTGCTGGTATATAAGGAGGATTTACTGTTATAACATCAAAAGATTCGCCCGGAAACTGTTTCTTCAAGTTTTTCATATCACCTTTAATAATAAAAATATTATTCTCCAGGTGATTTAAAATAACATTTCTTTGGGCAATGTCTGCTAATTTTTCCTGGATTTCAACAGCATAAATAGAATTGTATTTATCTGGATTGTAAATCAAAAGCGGAATAATACCACACCCTGTTCCCAGATCTAGTATCTTTTCTCTGTTTTTGGTATTTACAAAGTTTGCTAAAATAACTGAATCTGTTGAAAAGCGATACTGATTTTTATCCTGAATTATTTTTAGCTGATTGTGTCCCAGAGATTCTATTGTTTCTCCCGAATGGATTGTTATTCCTGTCATTGCTTTTTTGGTTATTTCCCTCCGCATTATTATTCGCGCAGTCTTCAATTGGCACTTTGATTCTATTTTTAATATGTCCATTATCGTCTTTTTCCACAGTCTCCATAACTATATAGCGACTTAATATATTCACTTCAATAACTTTTCCTTCTTTCCCATCTTTTGTTTTAGCATATTTTCCTAATTTAGGATATTTCTTTAATTCTTCTTTATAAAAATTCGCTTCATAATTCAGGCAACATTTTAATCTACCACAAGCCCCGGACACTTTGGAAAGATTCAAGGCAACGCTTTGCATTTTAGCAACATTTATAGGCACTGGTTTAAATTCTGACATAAAAACTGAGCAGCAAAGTGGCCTTCCACAAATACCCAGGCCACCTACCATTTTCGCTTTATCTCTTACACCTACCTGCTTTAACTCAATTTTTGTTTTAAAACTCTGGGCAAGTTCTTTCACCAATTCGCGGAAATCAACACGGTTTTCAGCACAAAAATAAAAAACCAGCCTACTCTTATCAAATAAATACTTGCACCTGATAAGGTGCATATCTAACTGAAATTTCTTAATTTTGCCCTGGCAAATATTAAATGCTTCCTGCTCATCCAATTGTATATTCTTCCACTTCTCAAAATCACTTTTTGTTGCTTTTCTTACAATTGCCTTTAAGGGAGTTTCAATTTCCTCAGACTTAATATATTGTACTGGCACTACTACCTTTCCAATATCTAATCCCAGAGATGTTTTTACAATACACAAATCACCAATATCTAAAATATACTTGGCACTCTTAAAATAATATACAATATCAGAACTATAAAATTGTATACCAACTATCTTTGGCATGATTAATCACCTAACCGAATAAAAAAATTTTCCAAAAGCGTGTTTTTGTTAATATGTCTTTTTAGCTCTTCTGGAATTATAGATAGATATTCTAAAATATTCATAAGGTTATTTTCAGAATAATATTGGGCATATCTTTTTATGGCATTGATTTCTTCCTGAAAAACCAGGTACTTAATATTCATATCTTTCTTTAAATAAAGTATATCCCGAAACCATAATATCATCACCTCGACAAAATATAAAAAATTATCATTAATCTCCGGGAAATAATTTTCGGGGTTAAATATGCAATCAAGCATATCCACGGGTCTCAATTGTGCTATTTGCTTTATATATGTTTTTTGTAATGTTATCTTTTGCTTGTCAGCAATTCTTTGCATCACTATTCCCGGACTTCCATATGATAGTTTTATTATTTCTTTCAGCTGCTTTTCATCTAAATTGAGCTCTTTCTGACGTAACAATATTTCAAGCTGCTGTCTATTGGACAGGGGTTTAAATGACAGCTTGCAACAGCGAGATAAAATAGTAGGCAATATAGAGTCAGGAAAGGCGGTAATTAAAACCAAGACAGCATATCCCGGGGGCTCTTCTAAAACCTTTAATAATGAATTTGATGCCTCTAAAGTCATCTTATCAGCTTCGTCAATTATATAAACTTTTTTCTTATTCTCTATAGGCTGATAAAAAATATTGCTCTTTAATTCTCTTATTTTCTCTATTTTTATAACCGAATCAACCGGAGATATAATATCAACATCAGGATTGGTACCCTTTTCAATAGTAAGGCATGCTGAACATTTGTTACATGGATTTTGCTCGTTGGATAGATTTTTACAGTTAATTGCCTTGCTAAAAGCAATAGCAACTGATTTTTTTCCAATGCCGTCTTTTCCGGCAAAAAGATAAGCCTGCCCAACTTTATTGTATTTTATTCTATTTTTTAATATTGTAATGGGTTTTTCATGCCCAATTATTTCTCTAAAATCAATCATAACTTATCTAATATGTTCTTATGTACTTTCTTTAATATAATTTAAATCTTTAAAGATATTTGTTTTTGATACTTTTCGGAAAGCTTCCCATTCAATATATTAATAATATCTTTTAATACACAATTAATCTCGCGATTGGCATCAATAATTTTAATTCTTTTAGAATTACTTGCAGCGATAAAGTGATAACCATCTCTTACCCGGTCTAAAAACAATTCCCCTTTTATTTTTTTTTGCTGAATAAATTCATCTTCAAATCGCATTTCTTTCCCTTTGTTATATTCAGTTGAACGTTGCAATCCTATTTCAGTGTCTACATCTAAATAAAAAGTAACATCAGGAATAATATTTTCTACAGCAAAACTATTCAGGTAATCTATTATCTGCATATCAATTCCACGTCCATATCCCTGATAAGCAGTTGTAGAATCAAAATAACGGTCAGTTATAACAATAGAGCCTCTTTCCAAGGCTGGTTGTATATTAACTCTTACATTCTCAGACCGGGAAGCAGCAAATAGCAATAATTCTGCCTTGTATCCTAAACCTTCACTATCTCTTTCCAGCAATATTTCACGTATTTTATCAGCAGCCAATGTGCCACCAGGTTCCTTGGTTAGAAAAACATCAAAACCATTTTGTAAGATGGTTTCATAAACCATTCTGGAAATAGTGGTTTTGCCTGAACCTTCAAACCCTTCTAATGAAATAAAAAATCCCTTTTTATTGTGTTCTATCTTGTTCATCTTCATCTTCTTCTTCAATCATGGCTTTCAATAAGTCCCTCATAGTAACAATTCCTACTAAATAACCGTCACGCACTACGGGCAAATGATGTATTCTATTTCGGATTAGCAAATCCGCTGCCATTACCTCATTATCATCTTCATTGATAGTGATAATATTTTTTTTCATGAACTCTTCGACTTTGTAATTGGCATATTCCTTTAATTTTTTTGAAAGCTGTATAAATTCGGTAATAAAAGAATTACTATTTATTATACCCAGATAATTTGGTAAAAGTTCTTTGATAATATCATGCTGGGAAATAAAACCGATAACTTTTTGTTGATTATCTACTATGGGAATCCCGTTAATTCGTTGTATAGCCATTATCTTTATTACTTCTTCCAAAGGGCATTCAGGTATTACACTTATTGTATTTTTTAACATAATATCCTTAATTTTCACTCTGTCTACCTACTTTTTTATTTTAATTCAGATATCTTGATACAAGAAAGACATTTGATGACATCTTTTTGAGTGTGGAACTCTTCTTCATCTGTTAAGGCGCTAGCTAATCCACAAGCCATGGCAAATTTGATTATATCAGCTATATCTTCTTTTTTCTCCTGTACAAGTTTAATTGCAAAGCCAGCAATTACAGCCTCGGCAGTCCCCACAATATTAACTGCTTGCTGTTTAATGCTTTCAGCAAGCCACACCTTGTCTGTAGTAGCTATGATATCCTTGGTATCCTGGTATGATATCACCGCTATCTGAATGCCGCGATTAACAATCTCATGAGCAATATTTATTGCTGCCTCCTGGCTATCTACCTGCCTGTTAAAAACTCGATTTTTTGATGCCCGCAAATCTGGTTTGGCTAAAAAAGGTTTTGCTTCTATTCCTTTTTCGAAAGATGTTCCAGGGGCATCTAAAATGGTTTGCACATTTTTTTCGTGAGCTATTTCAATTAACTGTCGGTAAATATCATCAGGTACATCTTTGGGAAGGCTTCCTGAAAGTGCCACAATTTTGCTTTGGGACATTACCCGGGAAAATATTGCTATAAATCTATCCAGATCATGTTTTGCTATTTTTGGACCCGGATCACTCAATAAGGTGTGAGTTTTTTTCTCCTGTTCAATAATTATTAAATTTGTTCTGGTCTCTTCCTCGATATGCCAGAAATTAGTGGTAATTCCATATTCTCGAAGCTGTTCAGCAATAAAATGACCGGCATGGCCACCCAATAAACCTATTGCCATAGTATCCAGGTCAAAAACGCTTATTGCTTTTGAAATATTTATACCCTTACCTCCGGGAATCCTAGAGACTCTTTTTACTGAATTGTACTCATTAGGTACAAATTGATTAAGTTCCATAGTGATATCAAGTGCAGGATTGAGAGTTACTGTTGTTATCATTAATTCAATTCCCCTGTGAAAAATTCGAACTTATATGTACTTCTTATAAAAGTCTTCATAAATTATAACTTAATTAAAAAAAATTATCAAAAATCTCAATTGTTTAACCCGCTTTGTCTAAAAAAAATATTGATTCTTTTTTGCGGGTGTAAACAATTTTATTAGAACTATACCCCCTATAAATCCTCCAATATGAGCAAACCAGGCTACTCCTGCATTAGCTCCCTGCACAGATAAGGCTGACAAACCATAGAAAATTTGAAAAACAATCCAGAGACCCAATACAAACAAGGCTGGCATCCTAATTAACCTAATAAAAAAACCAAAGAAAACAAGGGTTGTAATCCTTGCTTTTGGAAAAAGAATAAAATAAGCCCCTAACACTCCAGCTACCGCCCCGCTTGCTCCAATCATTGGTACATTCGAATAAGGATTTATTAAGACTTGTGTTAGGGCAGCAATAATACCTGAGAGGAAATAAAATATTATAAAACGAAACTTACCAAGATAATCTTCGATATTATTACCGAATATCCAAAGATATAACATATTGCCAAAAAGATGAACAAAACTCCCATGCATAAACATGGAGGTAGCAATATTTAAATAAACAGGGGTAGGACCATAAGGGACAATATTTATACCCTGACTTATTTCATAGGGAATAAGTCCAAATGAATAGATAAATTGCATACTATCTGTGACTACATATACCTGATAATAATAGATAAGACAGTTAATTATAATAAAAAAAATAGTAATAACAGGTATTTTACTAGTTGGCATATCATCCCAAAGTGGAAACATTATTTAACTTATTATCAGAATAAAACAATTCTGAAATTCCCCCATTCAAGAATATTTATAAAATTTTTGCTCTCATCATCTTCCAGGTTGAATTAGTTTTTAATTATAACATAATCATAGTAAAAACCCATAGGCATATTATTAATATGTTAATATTAATGTCATTTTACTTTATAAATGCAATTCCCAACTATTCAATAGCAGATTTTATTATTTGATATTAATCAGAATCATAAATATATTCAAATGGAGGGGATTTTGATATGTTATACTGATAAAGAATATATTCCAATATTCTTTTTGCGGCCTGTCCATCTCCGTAGGGAGATTTATTTATCACCATTTTTTTGTATTCAGCTTGATTTAAAAGCAATCTTTCAATTTCTTTTTCTATATTTTCAGTAGTAGTTCCCACTAATTTTGCAGCTCCAATTTTGACTACTTCCGGTCTTTCTGTTTCTGTTCTTAATATTAAGACTGGTTTACCCAGTGCCGGGGCTTCTTCCTGTATCCCCCCTGAGTCAGTCAAGACCAGGGTAGATAAAGACATGATATTAGCCATTTCCTGATAATCCAGTGGCTCAGATAAAATAATACTTTCCTCTTTTTGTAAATACTTGAAGACAATATTTCGAATTTTTGGATTTTTATGAATTGGAAAAACTATTACCATATTTGTATGTTTATCAATTATTTTTAATAATGCCCGAGAAAGATTTACAAGTGATTCTCCCCAATTTTCACGCCTGTGCATTGTAACTAATAACAACTTTTTCCCGCTGGCAATCGCGTTATTTATTCTGTTATTTGAAAATAAAAAACCCTTATCCTGCATTAACATTAATGCATCTATTACCGTATTTCCTGATAAAAAAATCTTATCCTTTGTAACTCCCTCTTTAAGTAAATCCTGTACAGCATTTTTAGTTGGTGCAAAATGATAGTCAGCCAAAACAGTTGTTAATCTTCTATTCATCTCTTCTGGATAGGGATAATATTTTTTTGCTGTTCTTAGTCCTGCTTCAATATGCCCCACTTTTATTTTTTGGTAAAAAGCAGCAAGTGCACCTGAAAATGTGGTAGTTGTATCTCCTTGAACCAGGACTATATCTGGCTGGCTCTTCTGGAGCACTTTCTCTAATTTTATTAATAGCTGGGAATTAATTTTAGACAAGGATTGTCCGTGTTTCATTATATTCAAGTCAAAATCAGGATGAATTTTGAAAAGTTTAATCATTTGGTCCATCATTTCCCGATGTTGGCCAGATAATATAATTATCGGCTTTACCAATTCCGGGTATTTTCTAGCCTCTTTTATTACAGGATACATCTTAATCGTTTCAGGTCTGGTTCCAAAAATAAATGCTATTGATATTTTTTTATTCTTTTTTACCTTCATAATAAATAACTTCCACTTTTGCCTCTCTTAGCAATTTCCTGGCCAATTCGTCAGGATAATTTTTCCGAAAAAAGATTTTTACAATTCCGGCATTGATTATCATTTTAACGCAGGTTATACAGGGTTGTTCAGTACAGTATAGATAGCTACCTTCTATACTTATACCATACATAGCAGCCTGAATGATAGCATTTTGTTCAGCATGCAAACCCCTGCATAATTCCTGGTGTTCACCGGAGGGAATGCTCAATTTTTCTCGCAAACAGCCGACCTCTTCACAGTGAGCTAATCCTCGAGGTGCACCATTGTATCCGGTAGCCAGAATTCTTTTTTCCTTAACAATTACTGCTCCAACTTTTCTGCGTAAGCAGGTTGACCTACTGGCAACCAAGCTGGTAATTTCCATAAAATATTCATCCCAGGAAGGCCTGGACATTGTTAACCTCCAAAATTAAAACAGTATACAGTATTATGTATACCGTATAACGTTAAATACAGTATCGAGTATATAGTATGTAGTATTGAGTCTAAGATAAGAAGAAACAATAACTAACAGATGAAAACAGTGTTCTTATCTTG
>CAZWUL010000050.1:0-7428 GCA_964636625.1 uncultured Atribacterota bacterium
CTTCCGGCTTTTCCTTACCATCTTCCATAGTGTAAATTCTGAAATGATTGTATTTGACAAACAAATCATCACCCAGTTTCCACCAGGCATCAACTACTTTATTTGCATTATCGATACAATAATCAGTTAGATATTTTTTAGCTTCCTCGGGGTCCTGGATATATAATTCATATGCTTTTAAATCTACTGCTGAGGTTCTGGTCAAAGCATCACCCTCCCATTTAAACTGTGCTTCTTTAACATCTCCAATTATTACATTATAGGCTACAGCTGTATGGAAATCTACATAATCCATTGCCTTACGGGCAGAGTCCCTGTTCATTTCCCAGTGGTTTCCAACAGTAAATGAATCAGCAATATCATTAACACCGGAATAGAAAGGTATGTAACAGGAGGTATCCTGTCCGCCTAATGCAATCCACAATATTCCACCTATTTCATCCGGCAACCAGTCTCTAAGTTGAACAATAGTAGTATATTCTGCAGTATTTAAAGAAATTAATCTTGGTGATGAATAGTTTTTCCCATCTAACTCGATTGCTGTATTATAGTATCTAGGATTGCCATAAGGTCCACCGCTTACTCCTTCGCCAGGTGCAAATTGTGTTCCCTGGTAGGTATCTCTAGACATTACCATTAAATCCTGTACTGAAATTTTCTGATCCGGTTTGGTGGAAAATGGAAATTCATCAAGCGCAAGCTCAGCACTAAATTCCTTTGATGGGGCTGCTAAATCAAAAAGGCGCCACATTCTTGCCATTCTTCCACCACTGCTAATTGCACTATCAGTTCTAGGAGAATATGCTAAATTAAATTTAAACGGTTCTCCGCTTTCCGGATCATAAAACCCTTTCTCAATCGCAAAGGAGATAACATTAGAAGATGCCATAAAATAATCCTGGTCTTCTAAATCAATTTCACCGATACGAGACACATTTGGACAAAAACTTATTTCATCATCAGGAACTCTCTGGGCAGCCCAAACAGCTCCTGGTTCACCACGTCCAGGAGTCCATAATGGGCCTACCGGCATAATCTCAAATTCCCATACTTCTTCGGGATCGGAAACAGCCAGCATTTCACCACCATCATGTCCACCGTACCCATATTTTTCTGCAACTTCACCCATGAACTGAATTGCTTCTCTAGCAGTTGCACATCTCTCCATTGCCAGCATAGTAAGTTCTGTTATACATATCGGGGCATTGGGGTTTCTCATTTCAGAACGACATCCAATAGTGGATTCATTAATTCCCAGTTGTTTTTCATTTATATTCCCAAAAACAGCATGGATATAAGCATAGGTCTGCTCTACCTGTGGTATTTCAATGCCGGTAAACCATTCTTCATGATAAATATCTTCGATACTTTCAATCGGACCACCTACCTCTTCCGGTGTAGGCCATGCAGCATATTGACTCTTTGAGTAAATCTTGCGCATGGCTCCTTCTTCAAATTCCATTGCTGGAACATACCTAAAAGTAAAATCACAAATACCACAGTCTGCTGTCTGCAGTGTCAAGGTAGATCCATCCAATGTTGCATCTTTTCCCACTAAAATTGCTGTACACATATCATCGGGTTCACAGCAACCAATACAATCAACACAAGGGTTTGCTAAAACACAAATTGAAATAAAAGTAAAGAACAGCAATGAAAATATTGCAACTAGTAAACTGCTATTTCTTCTATCCATAATTAATTGTTTATCTCCTTTATTATATAAATATAATACAAACTTTATTTTATAAAAGGTAGTTAAGTAAAATATAAATATCTTTAACTACCTTTTATAATCTTTAAAATAGCTTTTATTGAATTTATTTCATATGTTCTGGTTTCTCGTAAGTTTTGTATGGTCCATCTTCAAATCCAACTTCTTTTAACCACCATAATGGATAACCAACAGACTGACCAACATCCGGAACATTTATATAACCATCAATATATTTCATAATTAAAAATTCAGCAAAATCCCACCATTCTTTAACTACCTTATTTGCATTACTATTGCAATAATCGGTAAGGAATTGTCTTGCAAGGTCAGGATCCTGCTCATACATTGCTTTGGCAGCTTGATCTATTCCCGGTTGCATTGCTAACATTTTGCCTTCATATTCTTGCTGTTTTTCTCTAATATCCTCTATCATATAACTGAATTTTAGATCAGCCCAATTACCTATAAAATTAAACACCCAGAAAGCTGAGTCTTTATCAAAAGCATGACGATTCCCGGTAGAGTAAGCTTCAGGCAATTCTGTTATACCACAATAGAAGGGAACAAAACAACCACTAAATGCTACATCGGGAATCCACCATAAAACTCCTCCAACTGGATCGGGTAACCAGTTTCGAGCTTGCAAAACCGAGGTATAATCAGCCCTAAATATTGATATTGGTCGTTCCCAATTGCCTTCCAAAAGGCGCTCTGCTCCACCACCTGCATAACGATTTGGAGTTCCGAATGGCCCTGCAGCCAATCCTTGTGTTAAATCAAACTCTGTCCCTTCATAATAATCCCTTAAAATAGTAAACAATCCTTCAACTGACAATTTTTCATCTGGTTTAACAGAAAAAGGATAGGCTTTTGTATCATATCCCTCAACCCAGGGGCTAAATCCTTGAGAAGGTGCCAAAAGGTCATATGCTCTCCATTTTCTTCTTAAGCTATAATAAGGATGGTCTCTGCCCTCAGAGTAAATTCCGGCAAAATCAAACTCACCTTTTTCTGGATTCCACCAACCTTCTTCTTTTGAAACTTCAAAAATATTATCAGAAGCCATAAAATAATCTGGATTATCTAAATCTATTTCTCTAATGACTAATAAATTCGATGCTACAGCAACCTCATCATCAGGCACTCTTTGTGCAACCCAGATTGCGCTTTTACCATCAGGTGTATTCAAGACTTCTAATAGCCAGGCCTCTTCAGGATCAATTATTGTTAAAGTTTCAGCGCGACCGTAATAACCATATTCCACACATAAATCTCCAATCAGCTGAATCGCTTCACGGGCAGTTTTGCAACGTTCCATAGCTACTCGAGATGCAGCAGCTATATCAAACAATGCATCTCCTTCAGGAGGTGGTTGGCCAATTCTGTCAGTAATAGAGCGATCGGTGCACTCTCCAATTCCCACTTGAAATTCATTCATTACCCCATAAACTGCATCAAAATAGGCATAGGTATGTTCTACTTCTGGTATATATCCCAGAGCTTCAGTTGGAGTTTGTCCCTCTTTAGCAGCATAGCCCGGACCTCGGTCATCACCTACATAGCGCGGATAAGGCAATATGAAAGGATAAACCGCTCTCATTGAGCCAGGCTCATGATCTTGTGCCGGAACATAAATCAGACGACTGTCACATCTTCCACAATCAGCTGTATGGCTGGTCATTGTAGAGCCATCAACCGTTGCATCCTTACCTGCTATAATAGTAGTACAGCTAGTAAAACACCCCTCGCAAAAATCACATGATTGTTCTGCCGAAAAACTTTGAAAAATAGTAAAAAGAAAAATTACTAAAATTAAACTATTTCTTAATATTGAAATATTTTTCTTACTCATCTTTTTTTCTCCTTTTTAAAACATATAGACATAACATCAGGAATCTTCTTTTATTAAAATCACCTCCCATTTAGTTTTTTATGATGAAAAAGCCAGAAAACAGAAAATTTACTAAAAAATTTAAGTAGATAGATTTTGAAAGAAATATAGTAAATTTTTATTGTTCAATTTTACTGATAATAAATTCTTGACGAATCAACTGTTGAAGGATCAGTAAGATAATAACCTATTCCGTTTTCCACAACATCGCTATATTTTGGAATACCGGTAACTATCATTTCTTTTTCCGGATATTGTCTGCCCATCTGACTCATTAATTCCAAAATTACTGATGTATGCTGTCCTGCCCGTCTTTCTATAGGCCATCCTTCTTCATCGTATGGTACAAAAAGCATTCCTTTTTCTGAAAGACTAAGCAAAAAAGGATCTTTTCCTGTTAAAAGCAGATCCATAGTTTTTGGACCAGTCGGCTGATCTAAAAAAGGCAGAGGAGCTTCTAACAAGAAAGGCATTGAATCAGAATAATCTCCAATCTCTCTATGGGATAACCCTCTCATTCCGGCAGGGGATGGTTCAACATGAAAATCAAAACCTTCTCTGGATTTCACAGTCAAGGCAGTCATGGTAGCAATCCTCATAGATTTATCAGGCGCTACTACACAGTTGGTTACCGGGAACATGGTTTCAGCTCCGTGAACATCAATCGTGGCATCAATGCTTTCATTTCTGATTAATTCCATAGCAGCAAAGCATACCTGTTCCATTAAGGGACCGTCCGGTCTACCGGGCCAGGTTCTATTAGTATTTCTGACATCCATATACGATAATAATTGCCCCTCGGGGTAATGAACATAAACATCAGGGTCCGGCCATTGATCTAGAGGAGATGCATCGCGATTACCCATTCTAAATGTCTTGCTTCCCCAGGGGGTATCAATATCAAAATAAAGCGGATATCCATCACCAGACCTGGTATTACGGCCGCCACTATTGTTAAATTGAGGAATAACTATCAATCTGCCTTTTTCTACTACTGCGTTTTCTACAATCATGAAAGCTGTTAATCCTGCTACAATTTCGTTGGAATGAGTATTACAAATAACAAGCATTGAACCGCCTTCTTCCTCTCCTTCCATAAAAAATACATCAGTATCAGCTATAGTTCCCTTTATTCCTGCATGATAATCACTTAACTTACCTACTTTGGTTACTCCGGGGCCGGCTACTATAGGGACATCATAGTGGCGATGCTGATAAAGCTGTATCCCGGCAATAACTGTTACAATGGCAACCAGGACAAGCATGATTATCTTAATTTTTCGCGTTTCAATCATTATATTCCTCCTTTATGCTATTTGACCCGCAAAACCCTTAGAATAAAGGGTATGGCTACTATAAGATAGAGTAGCATATCAGTTACGCTTTCTTTTTCTCTCATAAAATTCCAGGTTAAAAGACCAAGAAGAGAAATTGATATTATATAATACAAAATCATTACAATTGGCATATTTTCCTCCATACTATTACTTATTTTCTTATTTACTCCACTCAACCAGGAAAGAAAGTTGTGCACTATAAACAACCATAAGAATTCCTACAACTGTTATTACCACCCATGGCACCCATGTTTGTTTTAAAAATGTCCAATATTTTCCTTTGTAATCAGATACGATTATACTTAGCCTGCCAATCAAAGCAGTAGGCGGTAAGCCATCTCCTAATGGATAAAGTAAACTCATACCTGCTATTACAACCGTTGCATGTAAGCCAATCGAATCAAAATACCAGGTCAATGGAATTCCAAATAAGGCAGCTGCTCCATAAGTGAGCACTCCTTCAGAAATCGGGAGTACAAAAGCTAAAGAAATAAACAGCAAGGTAATTGGAATAGTAATAACCGTATAAGATAGCATGCCTCTTACCCCGGTAACAGTCATTATCTGCTGGAGTGTGCCAACGATGATAACTGTTGCCAGTAAAGGTAATAAAAGTTTTACTGTATCAGAAGAAAGCTGCAGAATATTAATTTTCTTCGGACTCAAAATAAAAGCAATTATAGCAGAAATAGTGAACCCAAGTGGTAATCCTAAAATTGGCATAGAAAAAGGCCAGACCCTTTGGGCTACCACCAGGCCAAAAAATACAATAAATGGAATGCTTACTTTCCAAATATTTATCCCTTTTACCGGCTCTGGCATTTCCTTTAAGGCCTGTTCAAATGTCATATCTCCTTCTTTTTTGTATCCCAAAAAGAGAATAGTAAAAGTACCGAGAATAAGTATGGGTATGGCTAAGGTTAATTCAAAACCCACATATGGGATGGCTGTTCCTGCACAGGTAATCATCGCCCATATATTAACCGGTGGAGCAGCTGCAGAAAGTCCTGCCAGAATAAATATTATTGCTGTTACTTTTACCCGAGGTATTCCCAGATAAATTAAAGCTAAAGCAACAGGAGCCCCGACTACCAGGCAGGAAACACTTCCGGCTCCGGTCAGTGCACCAGGAATTAAAATAATAATCATCAGGATAAGTAAGGCGATAATTCTTCTGTTATAAAAATATTTGATTGTTGCCCGAATTACATAATCTACACCACCCGATTCCTTTACAATAGCCATAAAAATAGTTGCAGTTGTGAACACTAAGACAATATCCATATATGTGAATGTGCCCTCTATTAAATGGCGAAACAATTCAGAAATCGGTGGGGTGCTAAAAAATGTGCCTACTATACCACCTGCAACTGCAGCTGCTAATAAGCTCCATTCTACGGGATATTTCAGCTTAATAATTACATAGGCAATAATCATGGACAACATAATAACTACAATCTGAAAGTACATCTATTTCCCCCTTTTTTTTAATTCTCTAATTATTTGAAGTATATTTTTTCTAGAATAATTTATTCAGAGAAAACCTGCTTAAAAATTTCTATAACATCCAGCGCATATTCGACAACAATCAGGGGAATATCATTTTTCTCTGCTATTTCATCAAATCTTCCATCCTTATTTCCGTCAGCTGTCACGACAATCAAATCAGCAAATGGAGCCACTGTATCAATCATTTTTTCATTGTCACTACCGGGATTCCCTCTTGTTGAAACCCCACCAACATGCATTGCAACAACTGATATTTTATTTTCCTTTGAATAGCTGATTAAATTCTTTAAACGGGCTATTTCCTGATCGACGGTTAGTCCAGAAGCGCCCATTCCTTTTAAACTGGCACCGATCGCAAAAACAATTGATTTATAAGGAGTACCAAGTGGATATTCTTCTTGATCAGTGTATATTTCTACATGAAAACCTGGGCCGGACTCAGCTCCTCCTAATCCTACTCCTTCTCTCATCATATCTACTGTAGGAACATCACAATAATCATACAATATACCAGCTTCTTCCATTAAAATATTTAAGGTCATAACATCAGCACTCTGTCCAGCTGAAGTAGTAAGAACAGGTAGACCTACTGTGGGAATCTCCTCCTGTGCAAATGAAATTCCGCTCATTACAAACAAAAACACACTTAGAGCAATTAACAATACTTGTAATTTTTTTCTCATCGAGATATCCTCCTGTTATTTTTTATCCAATTATTATATTATTTATAATTGCCAATAATATAGATTAGTTAAATTAATCACTAAACTTATATTTATATATTTCTGCAATATATTTATAAATTATACTAAATTGTATAGTGGGAAGATATCTTTATACTTTTATTATTTCCCCACTATACAATTCTTTTCTACCAACAACAAATCAATAGATTATTTTTCAATATTATAAAATTCTTCAACTGGTTTTCTATTATCATAATCTATAACGGCTTTTAACCACCACTCAGGGTA
>CAZWUL010000051.1:0-7425 GCA_964636625.1 uncultured Atribacterota bacterium
ACCCGTGACTGAAGTTAAAGGTCGCGGACGACAGTTAGGTATTACCGAAAGTTACCGAGGGAGTGATTACCGAATCGACTTGCTACCCAAAACCCGTCTGGAAATAGTAGTATCAGATGAGGATTTAGAAGCTGTGATAAAAGCAATAGTAGAAACAGCACAAACCGGGGACATTGGAGATGGAAAAATATTCATCTCATCTATAGAAGATGTTGTCCGTATACGAACCGGGGAAAGGGGAGAAGAAGCCGTTTAAAATTCCCCCAAAATCCACTTTAAACCCCCCTTTCCTCCTTTTTTCTTTTTAAAAGTCCCATAACAAATTCTTTTCTAAATTATCATAATCAAATCCTTTTCAAATTATCATAATTAATCGATTATATTTTTTTTGAGATCAATTTATAATCAAACTTCATAATTTATGTTCTTACTAAAACTATTCTAACAGAGTATATTATTCATTAAAAATAAATTAAATGAAATAACTTTGTTTTATAAACTCTAAAATAAAGGGTAATTAAAATAAACATAGAAATTAATGGTGACTTAAATGCCAGAACTACCCAGTGTGGAAACTTTCAAAAGATACTTTGATAAAACCTCCCTATTGCAACCAATAACCGCTGTGACGGTAATCAGTCCAGAAATCCTAGTGGGAACAAGCACCACCCAGATGAGAGAATCCCTGGAAGGACACGAATTTATAGAAAGTCTTAGATACGGAAAATATCTCTTCGGAAAGCTGGATAATGAACTGTTCTTGATAATGCACTTCGGAATGACCGGATTCCTGCACTATGATAAAAAAAATAGTTCCAGATACCCCAGGCTGCTGATAAAGTTTTCCAGTGACAATTTCCTATCCTTTGATGATGCCCGTAAATTCGGGAAACTGGGCCTAACCCGAAATCCGATTGAATTCATTAAAAGTAGAGGATTGGGTCCTGATGCACTGGAGGTGAATTATGAAGATTTTCGGAAAATTCTACAGGGTAAAAAAGGTATGATGAAACCATTACTCTTAAACCAGAACATATTAGCAGGCATTGGTAATCTTTACGCTGATGAAATACTCTACCAGAGCCGGGTACACCCTATGACACCGGCAAATTTATTAAATGACCCTGAATGGGAACGGGTTTTCAGTGCTATGAAGAAAGTACTCCAAAAAGCCATCGATCACCATGATAAAATTGAATCCCTTCCCGAATCATATATTCTTCCCCACCGCCATAAAGGTGGAGAATGTCCGGAAGGGTACCCATTAAAGATTATAAAGGTTGGGGGCCGGACCACATTCCTATGCCCCCACCGACAGAAGATGAGAAAATAGATAAACCCAATATTTTATTTTGATTAGGGACTTTTAGCTATTTTACATCAACTATTCTACATAAATAAAAACTATTGGTAATCAAAAATAAAAAAAAAAGTGAATAGGGGTTAGTTTACCATCCTCTATCCTGTAATCTCTCTGATTCTGGTATCTGGCTTATTTCCAGGCCAGGCATTGCTTTACCCAGGTCACGGCTAACCTCAGCTATGACTTCAGCGTCCTCGTAGTGGGCGGTTGCTTCGGCTATGGCCTTGGCCACTATTTCTGGGTTTTCGGATTTGAAAATTCCACTTCCTACGAATACTCCATCTGCTCCCAGCTGCATCATAAGGGCAGCGTCGGCTGGAGTAGCCACCCCACCAGCAGCAAAGTTCACCACAGGCAATCGTCCCTGTTTCTGGGTTTCCTTAACCAGGTATAGTTGTGCTTCTTCTTCCCGGGCCACGCTCCAAAGTTCCTCTTCAGTCCTGTCCTTGAGTTCCCGGATTGTTCCCTGAATCATACGCATGTGTCGGACTGCTTCTACCACGTTACCAGTACCTGCTTCTCCTTTGGTTCTGATCATTGCGGCTCCCTCATCGATCCTTCGGAGAGCTTCACCCAGGTTTCTGGCTCCGCAGACGAATGGTATGGTGAATTGTTTTTTATCGATATGGAATTTTTCATCAGCAGGGGTTAAGACTTCACTCTCGTCGATCATGTCCACTCCCAGTGACTCCAGGACCTGTGCTTCCACAAAGTGACCGATCCGTACCTTGGCCATCACCGGGATGCTCACGGCATCCATGATCTCGGTAACTTTACTGGGGTCTGCCATACGGGCCACTCCCCCAGAAGCCCTTATATCGGCAGGAACCTTCTCTAAAGCCATTACAGAAACAGCTCCAGCTTCTTCGGCAATAACTGCCTGTTCAGCGTTAACCACATCCATGATAACTCCACCCTTGGTCATCTTGGCAAAACCCTTCTTCAATAATTCAGTTCCATGTAGCATGTTATTTTCCTCCATGTGGATTTATTATGATTAATTAGAGACATCAATAAAATCCCATTAATCACTGATTTACCGGGATAAAACCATTTGTAGATACGTTTTAATTCCCTAGAAAATCATTATTTTATCAAAAATTTTAAAATTTTTATACATATTTCAATTTTCCTTGGGGGTTATTAAAATTTTGGACCAGTTGGGATGGATTGAATATTTGAAAGATGTAAAACACACCCTATGATCCCTGAACCCATCAAAGGTAAGACTGCGGGATAGTTATCCAGTTATTAGGATTTATATAGTCCCCATATTTCACAGAGTGCATTAATGGAATATGTTACCGTGGGAAATCTATAATAGTAAATTTAACAGTTCTTAAAAATTAGTTCATTGTCTGGTTAGATAGTTCATTGTTTGGTTAGAAAATCTTACCATATCGTGGATTTATTTAAGAACCAGTTACATATTAGGAAACTGATTAAATAATTACAGAATTTTTAACACCCGGTTGTATATGGAGGTTTTATCACGGAAGACCCGGAGGAAAGGTTGAGTATAATCAATAAACTAACCAGGTACAAATTATTTTTAGAAGAAGAAAGACCTAATCTAGTTGAGGAACTTTTTCAATATTATCACCGTGAAGAAACAGATGAGGTTGTTCAAGAAGTGGGGGATTTCGAGAAGGGAAATCCTAAAAAAGTTAATTTCATTCGTTACGATAACCCCTATGAAGCTTATCTTACTGCTCAGATTCAGTTGGATGAAGCTTTGATACCTATTTTAAACCAGCATATTTCCTTTCTGGAGGATGGGGATGATGTTGATCTGGTGCTGGAATCCCTGGAGCACAGCATTTACCGGGTTAAAAAACAGGCTTATACCAATGTTGAAGATTGGGAAAAACTTTTGGATCACTTAACAGAGGATCAAATGGAAAAAATTGAAATCAATCCTAAAGGACCTGGAGATCTTCTCTTAAAGGAACTTATCTGGATCCGAAATTATGAAACCAGATGGATGAAAAATGAAGATCATTGATTAGTTCTATAGTAAAATCCTGGATAATTACTTCTTTTGGTGATAATAAGAATATTATTCTTTATGAGATTCTTTTGAGCTCAAGAATTCTACTGACATTAAAGTAATGTAATTAGTTGTAATGACTTGTAATTAAATAGTATGTATATAATTACATAATATTTTCATAGACTTTTCCCAAAAAAATCTCACTTCATACTGGAAAATAAATCAATCCATTGAAAAAACCATTCTTTGGCCATTATATTTATTAAGATTTCTTTAAGTATCATACATTAAAAACCTATGAGTAATACTTTTTATATATTTTTTATTAGTGATAAAGATATTTAAGTCCCCCTAATTTACCATTATTCAACCTGTGAAAATAAGCTGATTAGAAATACTATTTTCTATTTAGAGCAAATATTAATTACCGAAAACTGTTAATTAAACAGATAAAAGTGGCCTAGATATTAATATCTACAATTATTTATTCAACATAATACGAAATATGTATTTAATTGGTATTATTGTATATTGGGTTAACTGAGTCCTTATATATTATATCAAACTTATAAGTCAACAGTAAGAGTATATAACCAGGAGTTGATTAAATGGCTATCAAAGAAGCAGAAATGTTCTATAAACAGGCCATGTCATTTTTAGAACAGGGAAAAGTGGATAAATCAATAAAATTTTTTGACAGTGCACTGGAAATAGATAAAGAATATGTTTCCGCCTGGAATGATAAGGGAGTGGCTTTAATGGAGCTTGGCAAATACCAGGATGCTCTTAACTGTTTTGAACATGTTGTCAGGCTGGAACCTGGTGATAACATGGCTTGGTACAACCGGGGATATGTGCTGTTGATTCTGGAGGAATATCATGAAGCAGTAAACACTTTCGACTTGTTCCTGGGCAGATATTCCAAAAAGGATGATTTTTACAAATACGCCCTGTATCTACAGGCTCAAGGACTCTATAACCTTAAAAAGTATGATGAATCATTAAAATTAATTAAAAAAGCCCTTAAAAAAGATAAAAAATTTAAAGAAGCCCGAGATCTCATGGAACTGGTTGGAAAAGAGCTATCCAAAAAGTAGTGAAGAAACCCCAATGATCTTCACTTTCCATTCTCCAATTAGTCAGAATATAATGAGTTATTAAAGAATCTGATGGTTTAATAAAAAAAAAATTCATATTATAACAATTGATTAAATGAATAAAATGGTGGAGTTCTATGTCCCTACCTCAACATTTAAGTCAAAAAGAAATTGAACAGAATTCATCCCAGCTTGATAACTGGTCTGTTCTTGAAAACCGTTATCTGGTATCTGTTTTTGAATTTCCGGACTTTGTAAATGCCCTTGAATTCACAGTTAAGGTTGGTTTAGTAGCGGAAGAGATGCAACACCATCCCGAAATCAATTTATCATGGGGTAAGGTAGCCCTGGAAATAACCACTGATGACATGGGTGGATTAACCGAATTGGACTTCTTATTTGCCCTGAAAGTTAATAAATTGTTTGAATGACTGATTAATCCATTTAGCCAATATAATGCAAGAGAATTAACATTTAATATCGATGCAAAGAACGTTTCGACATGCATTTTAATTCATGCTGATCATTTACACTTGAAATAGGGGTCATTTTGATGATCTGATCAGGGATGAAAGAAAATATAGGATAAAAATTTAGGGTTAATAGAAGGTGAATACAAGTTTGATTTGATTAAATAAATTACAACCATTTTAAGAATTAGAATATTTCTTGTTAAATGTTAATTATCTACATTAAACAAATTTTCCAGGCGTTTAATGGCTTGATAACGATCTTTTTTTTCTAGCCTGGCATGCTGGAGTGCATCTTGCAGCGTATGAATGGAGTGATCATATACTTCCCGATCCACAGGGTAGGGGAAACCATCTTTACCCCCATGGGTGAAACTGTACTTAACTGGATCCTCCCAGCTGGCCTGGTCACCATAAACAAGGTCTGAAATCAAAGCCAGGGCACGAATCTTCTTAGGACCCATACCCTTTAAAGAAACTAATTCCTCATAACTTTCCGGTTGCAATTCCCAGGCATTCTGAAGAACTTCAAACTCCCGGGGAGATAGATCAGTGCCCAGCACCGGATGATGGCTGGGTAAAGTGATTTGTGGGCAGAATAAATCCAGATTAGCCTGACCTGCTTTCAGATCCACTTTTTTCTGGAAGTACTTTTTCAGATGTTGTGGGTTATCCAGAATCAGATCCAGGCTGGTTTGACGTGAGTCGAAACTCAGATCAGAGGTCATGTTCAGGGTTTTTTCCTGTTTAAGGTCGCAACAGATACCATTATGGGGTTCGTTAATGTAGTTTTCCACAGAATCAGATAACCAATGGTACCGCCGGGCGTATCTGGTGGATTCATTCATTCCCTGCTGCACCACCGCCCAGTCACCCCGTTCCGTTAAGAAAAAAACATGATGGTAAAGCTGGTAACCGTCCTGAATACATGAATTATCAATTTTAGCTGAGATTTTACTGGAATAAACCAGTTCTTCCAGTTTTGCGGAGGATAATGAGAATACTTCCCCAGCATCCAGGATCTCCTGAGGTGTTTTCCGGGAAGCCCGTCCCTTACCCCCTGCGATGAGTATGCCCTGCTCTTCAGGTTTGATGGCTGTCTTAAGAGCACCGCAGGTGGTGGTGGTTGTGCCAGAACTGTGCCAATCAAACCCCAGGACACAGGAAAAAGCTTGAAACCAGTGGGGGTCCGAGATCCTGGATAAAAATTCATCTGGACCATACTCATAGATTATTGAATCTGTAACTGCTCCGGCCAGTTTAACCATGCGCTTGAACAACCAGCGGGGGGCACGACCACCGTGGAGGGGTAAATTGGCCACACCACTTCTTGAACTCATATTATCATCATTAGTTTTAAGGGATATTAGAATTAAGTGAGAGCACTTGAGAAGTATTCAAAGATGAAATTATAATTTCTCAGTACAATACCACCTTATTCAATGCCATTAACAATAAAACATAATTCATAATTTAAAAATAGAAATTTAAAATGAAAATAAGGAATTAGCAACCCAATATTCCTGATTAAGCATATTTATCAATGAGGAAGTCCAGTTCCTTTAGAATAGATTGATTTTGATCATGGAAATAATTCAGATGGATGTTTTCACGATACTCATCCAGTTTGGAGAGGAAGTTCTCAATATCTTCACGTTCCAGTTCATCATGAAACTCACCGTAACCCAATCTTTCCATGTAAAGGGCGTTTAAGATCTGTTCGAACTGTTTTTTCACTGGAACACTTAAAACCGGTTTTCCCAGATAGAGAGCTTCACTGATAAGGGTGAATCCACCATTGGCAATTACTGCCCGGGCCTGGGATAGGTCTGTGAAAAATTCATCCTCATTGAAACTTTTAAACAGCAGGTTTTCATCCCGCTCATCACGGTGGAATCCATAGACAATGAATTCATCATCGAATTCCTTCAGAATATCCATTAATCTCTCATTGGAGTCACTGGTCTGGTAAACCAGTACATGCTCTCCATTATATGGTTCCAGTTCCATTATGGCATCTCTCAGTACTGGTGGGAAATATTTGGTTTTATTGGGATTTTTAATGGGAGGGTAGAAGTAACTGGTTATGAGATAGAATGTGGGCATTTGAATGAATGACCTGACCACACTTTCAGCAGCAATTCTGTCGGTACGGAACTTTCGGGGGACATCCAATTCTGCCTGGGTAAGTACATGCATATTATCCAGACTGATCAGTGGAACACGCAGTACCTTGGAGAGGAGATTGGAATAAAATTCAAAATCAGAGATGATGATCTGGGGCTTTATTGCCTTGGCCACACTGTACATCAGCCTTAAACTTTTTTTCAAATCCCCTGGGAGGTCTTTCATCCCCTTGATGAACGTTTTGGTGTTCTGAACAGTGTTATCCTCATATACTGTGTTAAATCCGCCGATTTTGTAAACATGGTCAAAATGAGCGGCCAGGTAATCATAGGCCCGATCTGATGCAAATATGTAAACTTCATTGTTCTTGGTTAA
>CAZWUL010000052.1:0-7265 GCA_964636625.1 uncultured Atribacterota bacterium
TATCTATAGATAAGGATAGAAGAGCCAGAGATATAACTGAATCTCCGGATACTATCAAAATTAAAAAGGCAATAAAAAGAAAGGGAAAATGAATAATAGCGGTGGAGAAGTTAATATAAAAATTAATGACAAAACTATTCAAAAGTATCGCCCATTAGTTAAATCCATTGCAAAGAAGTATGTTAATTCCGGTGAGCCTCTAGATGATTTAGAGCAGATAGCCTACCTGGGACTTATAAATGCCTTAAACCTTTTTGATGAAAAAAAGGGCGTTAAATTTGAAACATACGCTACCTGGCTGGTTAACGGTGAAATCCGTCATTATATCCGTGATAAACATACAATAGTAAATATTCCCCATTGGGTAATAGAATATAATAGGAAAATTGATAAATATACTGCGAAATTTAGAAAAAAATATAACCGTTTTCCCACAATAACTGAAATTTCAGATAATTTTAATATCACTGAAGAGGGAATTAATGAAATCTTAAAAGGAAGAGATTCGGTTCAGGTAGTATCATTGGATCAGGATGTTCGTAAAGGAGAATATGATAATATACCTGTTTTAGAGCAGGTTAAAAGCAAGGATTATCGTTCTTTTCAGTTACCAATTGAAGATACTATACAATTAAAAAATGCCCTGAATTCCTTAAAAAAGATACAAAGAGAAGTAATTTATTATCTTTTTGTAAAAGATTTTACCCAGAATAGTACTGCCAAACAGCTTGGCTTAACCCAAAGACAGGTATCCCGGGTCAAGCATTCCGCTCTGGATGAATTACGAAAAAATTTATAGTTATATATAAAAGGAGCACATAAAATGTTAGGGAAAAAGACCGTTGTTAAATTTAATGATGGAAGAATCGTAAAAGGTTTTACTACAGATTTCAGTCCTGAAAAAGATGTTTTCCATGTTCGCAATGTAAAAAGGGACTCAACAGAAGGAGAAGGCGAACAGATTGAAGTCAGTCTTGATAGTATCAAGGCAGTCTTTTTTGTGAAGGACTTCCTGGGAAATAAAGAGTATAAAAAAGTTCGCACATTTAACGGCTATGAATCAGGCCCGCCTTCACAGAGAAAAATCGTAGTCATTTTTAAAGACGGGGAGAATTTTTACGGGACGACTCATAGCTATTCTCCAGAGCGGAAGGGATTTTTTGTTTTTCCCATAGATGAAAAAGACAATAATGACCGGGTCTTTGTTCCCCGTAGCGCATTGGAAAAAGTCCATGTAAAAAAATTCGACAGTGATGACTTCGATGTTTATATTTATGAAAATTAATTTCGTCATGCGTCGTGCGTATTGCGTATTGAATCAAAAAAGGGTAAAAGGGAAATAATGGTTGAAGAAAAAATAAAGAGTTTTCAGGATCTCAGGGTTTGGCAACTAGGAATTGAAATTGTTAAAGAAATCTATCGATTAACCGAAAATTTTCCAAAAAAGGAAGTATATGGATTAACTTCACAAATTAGACGCTCGGTTATTTCTATTCCATCTAATATTGCAGAAGGGTTTAGGAGATATCATAATAAAGAATACCGACAATTTCTTTTTGTTGCATTAGGTAGTTGTGCTGAGCTTGAAACACAAATAATCATTGCCAAAGAACTATCCTATATTAATGAGGATGATAAGGTAAAAGTATTAGAAAAAAGTGATCATCTTTCAAGAATGATTTCAAATTTGATTAAGAAGATTGTTGTAAAAAATAATTGAAGTATTATTTCTAAATATTTCTATAAATAATTAATAACAAAGAACAAGACTGTGATTATTTTAAAACGCGATGCCAATGACGATTTTTTCCAGCAGACCGACAGACTATATTTATTGTATATTGTATTTTTATTTGTATTTAAACGCAATACGCACGACGCAATACGATTTTCACGCTATACGGTATACTGTATACTGTTTAAAGGTATTCTTGTTATGCCCGGACATAAAGTTGTATTAAAATATCAAGATGGAAAAATATTAAAGGGTTGGCTTAATAATTTTAGCCCTAATAGAGAAGTATTTTTCGTTAATCCCCTAAAAGAATATTCAGATAAAATAAAACTGGAAGTCAACCTACATAACCTGAAGGCAATATTTTTTGTAAAAGATTTTATTGGAGATAAAGAATACCAGAAAGTAAGAAATTTTGATAACTATACTGCAACTACTCCTTCAGAACGCCGCATCATAGTGTATTTTAAAGATGGTGAAACATTATATGGAACAAGTTACAGTTATAATTCTACTAAAGCAGGTTTTTTTGTATACCCTGTGGACTCTATGGATAACAATATGCGTATTTTTGCCATTATTTCGGCAATTGAAAAAGTCGAATTCCCGGATCCCTCACCCTGACCCTCTCCCTCCCAGGGGAGAGGGAAGTATAAATAGTATTTAGTCTTTAGTATTTAGTTTAAATATTATTTTATTTGTATTTCGACGCAATACGCAATACGCACGATGCAATACGAATTTGTCATTGCGAGGAACGAAGTGACGAAGCAATCTCATACTAATACACTTGCAGAATTGATTGATAGATAAGGCGATTGGAAAAATTTTATATTTTTTTTATTTACACTGTAAACTGAAAACCGAAAACCGAAAACTGTTTTCTTGATTTGTTTTAAACTAAATACTAAATACCAACGACCAGCTACTTATTCGTATTTTGATTTAATTATATTTTACTGAAAACTGATAACTTGAACTTAATTTTCCTTGTATTTTGTATTAAACTGTAAACTAAAAACTGTTTTAATCCTGTACCACGCAACATTATGGTTAACTAGCCGATAATTGAAAAAATATTATAAAACTGAACTCCCTAAACATAATGCGAGAATAATAATGATATGATATAATTTACTATAATCTGATAAGAATTTTTGGATGCGGAGGTTAATAATGAAAATTAAAGAAATCGTATTCATAGTAGAAGAAGATCCTGAACAAGGTTATACAGCAAAAGCTTTAGAGTATTCTATTTTTTCTGAAGCTAATACTTTACCAGAATTAAAGGAAAATATCAAAGACGCATTAAAATGTCATTTTGACAAGGATGATATGCCTATATATGTTCGCTTGCATATTATAACTGAGGAAAAATTTGCCTGTGCCTAAAATACCAAGAGATATAAACGGAAAAGAGCTAATCAAAAAACTAGGTAAATTAGGCTATAAAGAGATTAGAAGGACATCAAGTCATATCAGGTTATCTGCAAATATTTCTAATAAATTAGTCCACCATATTACAATTCCGGATCATAGTCCTATAAAAATAGGAACATTGAATAATATATTAAGTGATATTGCGGACACTTTAAAAATTGAAAAAAAGACCTTAATAGAAAAGCTATTCCATTAGTAAGTATCGCACCCGCAAAACCGGTGGCTTTAAGAACCTCTAAAAGAACACTATAACTTTGTCAAGCACTCTTTAGATACCTAAGATACACAGAACGATGCTCTTTGATAACCCGATATTATGGTTCATAGCATAGGTTGTTTTTCTTGTCATTACGAAAAGCGCAGCCACAAAGCAATCTCATCCACCTAAACTTCCAGTCTTAGACTATCTTTTATCTTGAATTGCATTAATGTATTTAACCAAAAGCTATAAACTATAAACTGAAAACCCTATTTATCACTTATCACCGTATTTATTCACGATACACGATAATAATGACTTGATGCTGTTTTTTTATCCCTCCCCCAAGGAAACGATTAACCCCAACCATCTCCTCCCCCTTGAGGGGGGGATAAAGGTGGGGGTGAAGATGACAAGGGTAGAGGTAAATTTAAATGTTCATTTTATTAAAAAAATAATAACCCTACAAAAATAATTTGCAATATTAAATATTAAGGGTTAGAATGAGACATGAAATATAAAAACCGTATATTGGCAAATACTATAGAAAGAGCAATCAAAACATTTCCTGCTATAGTGGTTACCGGACCCAGACAGTCGGGTAAAACAACTTTATATAAAATGCTTTTTTCAAAGACGCATCATTTTGTGTCACTTGAAGATCCCGATATAAGGGTTAGGGCAAAAGAAGACCCGCTAAGTTTTTTAAATCAGTACAGACCGCCTGTTATTATTGATGAAATACAATATTTACCAGAGCTGTTGTCTTATATTAAAACTAAAATCGACAGTGACAGAAAGCCTGGACAATGGTTATTTACCGGCTCACAAAATTTTATTCTAATGGACAATATTTCACAATCACTTGCAGGGCGCATAGCAACTCTTACATTATTACCTTTTTCCATTCCTGAATTATTTAATAATGCAAAAAAAGCAAAAGATTACACAAATTGGTTAAATAATAAAAAGACCATCCCTATTAAGGACAAGTTTTCTTTTTCAGAGTTAATTTTAAGAGGATTTTATCCGGAAATTTCAGCTAATAAAGAAGTTGATAGAAAGCTATGGTGCAGCTCTTATATTACTACCTATTTAGAAAGAGATATTCGAAGTTTAACAAGTATTGGAGATTTGAGTCAATTCGAAAGGTTTTTAATTGCCTGTGCTGTTAGGACTGGCCAAATATTAAATCTTTCTGATATTGCCAGAGATATTGGTATAAGTGTTCCCACTGCAAAGAGATGGCTTTCACTTTTAGAAACGGGGCATCAAATTTATTTGCTTTATCCTTATTATAAAAATATTGGAAAAAGGATTATAAAAAGCCCTAAAATATATTTTTGTGATACTGCTATTTGTTCATATTTATTAGGAATTCACAATCGCGAAACATTACTTGGAAGCCCTTATTTGGGTAACTTGTTTGAAACAATGGTTGTGATTGATTTTTTGAAACGTTTTCTCAATTTTGGGGATAAACCCAACATGTATTATTTTAAAACCAGAGATGGCTTGGAAATAGATTTAGTAATTGAAATAGCAGGGTATTTATACTTATATGAAATAAAAAGTACAATGACCATCTTACCTAAACATGCTGTTTCTTTGAAAAGAATAGTAAATGAATTTGGTTCTAAGATTAAAGAAGCAAGTATTATTTCACGCTCACATGAAGATTTTATGGTAGTTAAGCCCGTATTTAACTATAGTTGGAAGAATATTTTAAATATCTGATTAATTGATTTAATTTTTTTGATTTATATACTGCTCCCCTCACCCTGACCCTCTCCCTCCGAGGGGAGAGGGAAGTATGATTAGTATTTAGTCGTTAGTATTTAGTATTTAATTTAAAGGTAATTTGTATTTCGACGCAATAATTTTTATTTCTATATTTATATTGACTCCAATGTATCAGATATGATACTATTTTAAAAAAGATTGATAGGTAAATAATTTAAAAATATTAAAAAAATCAGTTGGTGATAAATATGAATAACCAAAGAACACTGGTATCCCTGGAACCGCCAGTCAGAGATTTAATAAAAAAAATGGCAAAAGAGAGAGGTATTTCAATTTCCAATCTATGCAGAGATTTAATCTCTGAAGGATTAGAAATATGGGAAGATAGATATTTTGATTTAATAGCTTTCGAGAGAGAAAAAGAATTTAACTGGGAAAATGCTTTAAATCATGAAGAAGTTTGGAATAAAGTAAAAAAGTGAAAATACGATATCATCCAAAAGTAAAAAGTGAAGATATTCCAAGACTTAGTCCAGATATTTCTACAAGAATAGAGAATGCCATCAGAAATCGTTTAATAAAGAACCCCATAAAATATGGCCTATATCTGCATGGAAGTTTAAAAGGGTATCGCAAACTTCGAGTAGGGGATTGGCGAATCATCTATAGGATTATGCATAATGAAATCAGAATCTTAGTTATTGGTAACAGAAAAGATGTTTATCAAAATGCTGATCTTAGAAAATAATCCATGATATTTCCCACATTCTTTACCTAAAAACCAAAAAATCTCTTTACCCCGTACTTGGAATCTTGTATCTGTATTAAACTATAAACAAAAAACTGTTTTATCTTGTCATTACGAAAAGCGCAGCCACAAAGCAATCTCATCCACCTAAACTTCCAGTCTTAGACTATCTTTTATCTTGAATTGCATTGATGCATTTTACTGAAAACTGATAACCGAAAACTTGAACTTAATTTTCCTTGTATTTTGTATTAAACTGTAAACTAAAAACTAGAAACTAAAAACTATTTTTTATGTCTAAACTTCTTAAAATTAGGGAATAAATTAAATATAGCATGTAGTATCCAGTATTTTGTATATAGTAATATTCTGGAATAAATGGATGAGATTGCCACGCCTACCTCTTAACAGTAGTTAAAAGAAGGCTCGCAATGACAATACTATATTTAATGCTTTTTAATCATTAAAAATGTAAACCAAAAACCAAAAACTATAAACTAAAAACCGTTTTCCCCGGAGGAAATATGCTCAACATTTATAAAACAAAAAATGGCTTTACCATCATCGAACTGATGGTCGTTGTAGCAATTATCGGCATAATCTCACTTATTGGTCTCAGACTTTACCTGGGACAACAGGAAAAAGCCAAAGATGCTATTGTCAAAGGAAATGCTTCAACTATTCATACTCTTATTCAATCAGAATTATCTGATAATAATGCAAGCGATATAGATGAAGCATTTTTAAATCAGGTTGTGATTAATGGAGGTATCCATAATCCCGTTAATGGTGCCCAACAGATTTCCAGCTATTATTCTTCACCAGACAAATCTGGGAATAAAATCCCCGGTATGATTTATGTCTGGAAAGATAATGAAGATATTTTCCATGTTAATGGCTGGAATAGTTCCGGAAATGATGTTCTGCAGACAGATTTAATAGCGATAAAATAAAAAATATTATAATATCTTGTCTAAAATATCTCAGATGGGGAATAACTATATAAGAAGCTGTAATAAAATAAGGTTGCAATCATTTAAATGTATTATAAATGCAGTAAAATATCATCTGAAGGGAAGTGGTCAATGCAAGAGATATTAATTATAAATTATATAATTGAGTTTCAAGATTGAAGTGTGTTTGTATCAGCATGTGAATGCTTTTCGCAATTACCAGGTAAAGTTATTTTATCACTAACAAACTATTCTTTATCAAGTACCTTACCTGTATAGGATGGTTCTTTGTTCTGGTGAGTATTATTCTAAATAGTAAAAAGAATGTTCTCTCTCCTGTATTTGCGATGACCAATAATTTTTATTTGTATTTCAACGCAATACGCACAACGCAATAACAATTTATTATTGCGATGAGTTCTCTTTCCTGTCATTGCGAACACTATG
>CAZWUL010000053.1:0-6980 GCA_964636625.1 uncultured Atribacterota bacterium
TTCACCGGTTTGAAATATATTTTTCAAGTGCTCATTTATGGTTGGTGTTGTCACATTAAAGAGTTCTGCCATGGTTTTTTGTGTGGACCACATGGTGTCATCTTTTAGGAGAACTTCGATGGTTGCCGCACCTTCATCACCCTTGTAAAGAATTATATTATTCTTTTGTAATTTTTGATCTTTGTCCATAGATCTCAACCCTAAAAATATTTACTCTTCTTTTGGAATAAATGAACCCCTCTTTATTCATTTATAAAGTTTTACCAGTTTTCCAGACTTTATCTTACACTTAATGGTTAGTGGCTGTATGTATTTTACTATGATCATTAAAAGTTTTGATAGTTGTCCTAAGGAGTATCTGAGAAGTAAAAAGAATCAACCTTTAATCAAATAAAAAAAGCTTAAATAAAATAATGAGGCAACCAGGAAGTGAAATTAACATCTTCCCGTGGAAATTGATACCTTAAAGGACTTCCACAATTTTCCTAAATCAATATTTTTCCTCATTATTATACTCCTTATACAATACGTGAGGTTATTTGTATAAGTCTGCTGTTTCAAAGGATTATGACCTCTTATTTTAAAATTAGTTTAGTTTTAGATTATCTATGATAGATACCAGTTCAATGCTTTGTTTCCTGGTTTGTTCAACTGATTCATAGGTGTATGTTTCATATATCATGGCAGGAATTCCTGCTTGAATTAAGGGTATGGTAACATATGAAGGGCTGGTGGGTTCTGGTGGACTGTAAATAGTTAACCAATTTGTTTTATTTTTGATTTCATCAGCTATTTTAAGAGCTTTTTCTGAGCTGGCTGGAATAAACAGGAATTTTCTCACTTTATAGTTCCCTTCATTGGAGTGTACATCAATAACTAATTTTATAGAGTTGTTTTTAATGTTGGGAATTGCATATTTATTTGCCAAATTTTGTCCATTATTTCTCCCTTTATTATAATTATTCGGGTTCTGGGTTACATTAATTTTGTAAATATAGTAGCAGTTTTTCAGGGATTTATCACTGGTTTTTATGGTTTCTACAATGGCGTCGTGGGATTGGTATTCTAGGGGATGGACTCCTACAACATAAGCTATACAATTTGGGGAGTTGGCATTTCCATAGGGACCATAACGGGTGACAGTACCATATTCAGTTTGTCCCAAAACCAGACTGCTGAAGGAGGGTGATGTTGAATTAGTATTTTGGCTAGGATATAGGTAAAATGAGGAAATTAAAGTTCCACTAAACACTAAAACCAGAATGATTAATAATTTAAGGTATTTCCTCATTTTTGATCACCTTTATGGTATTATTACACTGGGTGGTAGTTGGTTTGTGGATTTATATTGTGTTAAAACATTTACATAGAGGTTTAATAGACTTTCTGGAGATAGGTCAGGTTGTCCGGCTACAGATATGCCAATATAGTTGGGAGATAATCCATTGTTATCCATCCAGCTGTGGGTTCTTTGAGCCATATCCACATATTGGCTTTTAGTTATTGTAGCGGCAGTTATGGTTCCAAAGGGACTGTCAGGGTTCCCATAATTTCCAATGGGAATATTTCCGGTTTGACCACTATCTATCATAACAATACCTTTGGATAAGATGTAAAGGCATTGATTTTTGTCGAGAGTGACCCCCTTAAAGGTAATGGTATCAAAGCCAACTCCTATTTTAGATATTTCCTGTGCAAGGTTAGGTACCTGGGATACAGGGAATCCTGTGCTCATTGAAATCGGTTCATTATTAACCGTGCTGTTAGGAATAGTTGTGTTCGAGTTATTGGGTGCTTTTAGGAGAACTCCTGCCATTATACCAAGCACTGCAACCAGGGCAATGATTGAAACAATTAATATTTTGTTCATTTGTGTTAGACCTTCAGTTTCTTTTTTTGAACTTTTTGGCCGGGATAATGTATCTTTCCCTATTTCATTACCACATTCTTCACAAAAACTTGCATCCGAGTCATTTTCGTGTCCGCAGATTTTGCATTTCACTATTTAAGCCCCCTTGTTTCTTGCCTTTTTAATTCCATTTTTTAAGAACACTCCAAAGGACCCTCCTAGGGCCCCTGCAACAAAAACTAGAATGATTATAATAATTCCTTTTAAGAATGTGTATAAAGGTTCTAAAGAGTTTGAATTACTGTTGCTGGCTGTGTTCAGATAAGATGGTGTTTGAGAAGCTGTAGAACTGGCAAATGGTTTAAGGGCACTGGCAATTGATGCTGCAATACCCATTGTTATTAACAATATAATGCCTAGGATAAATCCCAAAATTGTTAAAGCAATTAAACTCATGAACAGTCCATTTATCATTCCATCTTCAAAATCTCTACATCCAACTATACCGGTGGTGATCCCGCCCACAAAAACCATGGTTACTAAAACTAGGCCTATGTAAATGGTTAGATCTATGGCGCCGGAGACAGCTACTGAACCATATAAAAAAGAGCATAATATCAATATTAACGTTGAAATTGCTAAACCAGCAAAAACAGCTAATAGATTTATTTGACTGTTAAAACGCTCAATATAATTTTTCTTAAGATTTTTACCGCATTTTTTGCAGAATTTTACATTGGTCTTGTTTTCATGACCACATTCAGGACATTCCATATATTCATCCCCGTCAAATTGTTCAAAGCTAATGTTATATTCTCACATTATTTAAATTATTACATAATAGTTGTTAATGAGTATAGATTAATGATTTAAGGGCTAGAATGAATGTAATGTCCTGTTTAAATAGTTTAATGTTAATAAAAAGCATTTATTAATCCTTTTTTAGTCACCCCACACTCTTGTTTTAACCAAGAAAAAATTGATTTTCATGGGATCCAAGAGGACTACCAACATTGATCTCCGTAAGATAATATCCATAACCGCCTACAAGGATTTATAACATCTTCGAGAGAAAACAAGCAAAAAAAAACTGATTACTTCACAGGTATTGACTGTCATGCTGTAGCTTTCATCATTAATGGAAGATCCCATACTGTTCCTTTTACTGGGCTTATAATGAAGGCGGCTGTTGTGGGGAAAATCAGGCAGATTTGATTCTAGTTGTGAAATAAATTATCAAAATTGCAAACATAAAAACATTTTAAGGAAGGCTAAGTTTATAGGAAATGCCGGCTATAGTGAATTTGTTGGGTATGAGCCATTGGCTAAAAATAGAAAAAAGTTTTAGAGCCCCTTAAAAAGTCAGAAATAGAAATTTAGTTTAAGATTGAAGGTGTATTATGAAATTAATATCTTTAAATTTACGTTTTGGTGGTCAAAAAAGAACACCACAGATAATAGATTATTTATTAGATGAAGATCCTGATTTAGTGGTTCTTACGGAATTTATGATGAATGAAAAGGGTAAGGATATAATCCGAAAAATTAGCCAGAAGGGATATAACATTAAGCCATCAAACGATGATGGTAGCATGGGGTCCTTTATTGCCAGTAAAAGTGATTTTGTAACTAAAAGTGTGTTTGATCGGTGGACTGAAGTTTATATTCCTAAAAATGATTTATATGTATTGGGAGTGTACGTTCCTGACCAACCAGGAGCAGAAAAGAACATATTTTGGAAGAGAATTTTAGAATATGCAAAAAACAATATAGAAAAGAATGTTCTAATAACCGGTGATTTCAATAGCTGCACTAAAGAAGATTCTTCCAATGGTACTGAATATTATGCTGAGGAATTAATGGAATTAGAAGATATGAAATACATTGACCTATGGAAGAACTATTCTAAAGAGGGTTCTCCTAGATATACTTGGTTTTATCATTCAGGAGAGGGCTTTAGATTAGATTATGTATTCATTTCCCCAAAGCTTGCTGCGAGTATGGATGAGATAATAGTATACCATGATTTTAATGTAAGGGAAGCAAAGATTTCTGATCATTCATCATTAATCCTTGAATGTTTATTCTAAGATTTACCCTATTAATTAACCCATTTTTTTGAATTTATTCCTTGGTTTCTAGCAGGATTCTTTTAAATTCTTTCCCTGCCACCGTTAGCGGTAATGCGGGGAGATATGACGGAAAATATGTTGGATTGATAACTTTTTTGTTCCGGAAATAACAGACACAAAAAATATTTTTGGATAAATTAAACACATTAGCAGATTGGGAAATCTCATTTTTAACTAGTGAATTAGTTAGTAAACGATATTTCAAAAATCAAAATGAAGATGTCACTATATTAAAGGTTGGATCTACTAAAGCACCAATTAAAACCATGGGTGGAATGATTATAAATCCAGATATTACTGTTAATGAGATGGATACTAATATAAATGATTTATTAATATTGCCTGGAGCTGATACTTGGTTTGAACAAGATAATCAAAAAATAATAAAAGTAGCAAAAGATAGAATTGAAAAAGGTTTAAAAATTGCTGCAATTTGTGGAGCAACTGGTGCTTTAGCAAAAGCTGGTGCCTTAAATAATAAAAAACATACAAGTAATGATATAGAATATTTAAAAATGTTCTCTCCTGAATATACTGGCGAAGCTTATTATGTTAATGAACCAGTGATTAAAGATGAAAACTTAATAACAGCTTCTGGATTAGCCCCAATTGAATTTACATATGAGATTATTAAACAGTTAGATTTATTTAGGGAAGAAACATTATCCGCCTGGTATAATCTATATATTAAAAAAGAACAAAAATATTTTTATGAATTAATGAGTTCATTAAAAAAATAATTGGCTAACAATGGTTTCAAGCGGACCTGCATCTGAAGATGTAGGTGATAAAAGTTTTTTTTTGTGGTGGTAAAAGCTGGTTGTGGAGTGGCTCGCCGCTTAAACCTATGATAAATAATAGATGAGATGGAAGTACCAAGGATAGTATGGTAAGCCAATAATGGAAATAACTCAAACGTTGTACGTCACCAATCGAGATGATTGGCGAAATTGGTTGAAAGAGCATTACAGAAGTGAGCAAGAAATCTGGTTGATCTACTACCGGAAAGATGCAGGGAAACTGCGCATACCGTATAACGATGCAGTCGAAGAAGCACTCTGTTTTGGGTGGATAGACAGCATTATGAAAAATCTGGATCATGAGCGGTTTGTACAGCGGTTTAGTCCCAGAAAGAGAAAAAGTGATTATTCGCAAACAAACAAAGAAAGGCTAAAGATGCTCATAAATCAGGGCAAGATAATCCCGGAAGTCTTGGACAGTTTATCTGAAGTCGATTTGGATGATTTCGCTTTTCCAGCCGATATCACAGCAGCCATCCGAGAGAACGAACAAGCTTGGGAAAATTATCAAAAATACTCTGAATCATATCGGCGGATACGGATTGCTTACATTGATGCGGGTAGAAAAAGACCGGGTGAGTATGAAAAGCGCTTGAAGCATTTCATCAAGATGACAGAGAAAGACAAGCAATTTGGCTTTGGGATTGAAGATTACTACTACTAAGTGAAGAATTGCTGAGAAATACTGTGCGGGCTAACCCCGGCTGCACAAGACCGGGATGATCGCCCGTCGAAACCGCGGCGCGAAACGGAAACTTTTATAAAGAAAAGTAAAACTGGTTTAGCTAACATAAAGGGCATTCAAGTAAAAGTAAGCTTAAGTGCACCTAACAATTGCATCAAACCGACCAACTAAGCCGGTCAAACGAAAAAAATTTCGTATAATAATTAAAGTTGGTCTATTAAATAAAAAATTTCTAAAGGTACTGCCGGCAGCTTAGCCGCAAGGTCGTTAGCGGTAATGAGGGTCGATACAACGGAAAATAAAACTTATCAAATTAGGAAACAACAGATGGTTAAAATAGAAAAAATTATGGAAAATAAGAAACAGTTCCTGGACTTGTTGTTGTTGGCAGACGAGCAGGAAAACATGATTGACAAGTATTTACCTGGTGGAGACTTGTTTGCTTTATATGACGATGATTTGAAAAGTGTTTGCGTGGTAGTGCCCATAAATAGCAGAAACTGCGAGTTGAAAAACATAGCGACATATGAGAAATATCAAGGCCAAGGGTACGGTAGAGCATTGATAAATTTCATTTCTGATTTCTACAAAAAGGAGTACCAGACAATGCTGGTGGGAACCGGTGAAACCCCAGCAATCTTGTCGTTTTATGAAAGTTGTGGATTTCGAAAGTCATATCGAGTAAAGAATTTTTTTACAGACAATTACGACCACCCCATGTTCGATGGGGACATACAACTTGTGGATATGATTTATCTTAAAAAGGATTTATAGCAATAGCCGGAAATGTATTAATAAAGCGTTTAATCTCGGGGGATAAGATGTGAGTTCCACCATCTGCTTCATTTCATATATGCGACCGTTTGAGGCAAGCATGAGTACTGGAAATTGACAAAATATAAAATCAAGGGGGATTATTATGAGCAACGAAAACCAGACGATTCACGAATTCGACTTGAATATTATTTATGATTATTTTCAGAACACAGAGCGACAAGGACCTGGAAGTCCGGAAATAACGCTCAAAGCACTGAGTTTTATAGATGGTCTTACCGCAGAATCCAAAATTGCCGATATTGGTTGCGGAACAGGCGGTCAAACAATGGTGTTGGCCCAAAACACAGCCAGTGAGATTATCGGTGTTGATTTATTTCCGGAGTTTATCCAACAATTTAACCAAAACGCCCAGAACCTAAATCTTCAAGAAAGAGTGAAAGGTGTCACGGGCGATATGAAAGATCTTCCCTTTAAGGAAGGAGAATTGGACTTGATTTGGTCGGAAGGTGCGATTTATAACATTGGATTTGAACGTGGATTAAGCAAGTGGCGAAAATTTCTTAAAAAAGGGGGATATATCGCAGTTACCGAAAATACCTGGTTTACCCAGGAGCGACCCACCGAGATTGAGGACTTTTGGCAAGAAGCCTATCCCGAAATAGACACCATATCCAGCAAGGTTGCTCAAATGGAAAAAGCAGGTTATCTTCCCATTGCTACCTTTGTGGTTCCCGAAG
>CAZWUL010000054.1:0-6956 GCA_964636625.1 uncultured Atribacterota bacterium
GGGACTTGGATTATTTACTTAAGGTCCTTAATACTTGAAATGCGATTGCCCTGTATAGGTTTTACCATTCTTTATGTATAATTGTAAGAGATGATATAATAAATCAATCACATTCGTCTGGAGGGAGATATTATGATTGTTGAAAGTGATCTTTCAAAACTAACAAGATGGATTGTACCAGGATGGGTAGCATTATTATCGTTTTTATTTTTTATAAGCGTTGATATGATACATGGAGATATTTTAAAACCGGATATTTATGAAAGTTTATTAAATTCGCTCGGCAATGCAATAGGAGAAAACTCGATAATGAATTCACTTCTGATTGCTGCTTCTGGCATACCTATTGGATTCATTGTTTATCAGATATATTTTTATATTAGATGGAATGCACCTCTATCATGCCATGGATTAATTCCAGGTTTTTCTTCAGGGAGGATGGATGAAAACGATGAAATCCTGTCAAACTGCAGTGAGGCTCAAAATAAATATTTAGATAATATGCGAGAAAAATTTGGGTATACTGATGATGACAAATATAAATCCGATCATAAATATCATTGGAGATTCATTGAACTCCTTTTTACAGATTCCTGCAAGACACAAGATAACGATAGATCAACTGTAAGCTTTTATGCTCGCTATCGGTACTTACATGAAATTACCCATACACTAGGAGCAAGCACTGTAGCAATCGTGTTAGGATTCCTTTGTTACATGGTCTTAAAAATTATTAAAACAGACGTTTCTTTTCCGCCTCTTATAATTTTTATAGTATTTGTTATAATATGCTTTTTTTATGTGTGTTTAGTTTTAGAGATAAGTTCAGAAAAAAAGTCTCATCAAGAAAAGTATACCCATCAAGGTTTAAAGTTTATAACTGCTCTTATCATAGTAAACTCCCTGTTCAATCCACTACTTGATATTATTACTCAGGGGGCGAAAATTATGATATTGATATTGTTTCTTTTTGTGTGGATTATTTCTACAATTCTCAGAGAAAAGTTAAGTGATAAAAAAGTAAATATTAAATCTTTAATCGGATATTTATTCATTATTATATCATTGACGGTTCTTCAACTATTCAAAAGGAGATTAATCTTTATTAATAATATAGATTGGGCATTCTTATCTAATCTATTGTTACTATTACTTGGTAGTTTAATATTAGTAAAAAATCGAAATAATGCTTATAATGATTTGAAGGCCTTGGAATCGTTCGTAATATTTCAATCGATAAAACGGAAAGACAGTAAGTAACAGTTATAAAATATAAAATTATTTCGAATCTTATGAAACTAAGTTTGAAACCACACATCTAAAAACTTTATTTATGTTACTATTAGTCCTATACTTATTGAATTAATATATGGAATACGGTTGAAGTAAATATGAAAAAAAAATGGCGAAATCATATTGAAAAGTATTTACAACAAGATGATTTAGTTAATGATATAACCCATGGGCGGGTTCATGCTTTAGAAGTAGAAAAAACAGCAATGGAGATTGTTAAACAATGTGAAATTAAACTATCTGAAGCAGATGAAATGATTTTACGGGCGGCTTGCTTATTGCATGACATTGGTTATACAAATTATAACAATAATTGGTCCAAAGGAAAGTACGAACATATTTTTGAGAGTATTATATTAACTAAAGGGATACTATCTAAAATAGAACCCTTTTCAAATGATGACGCATTGATAGAATCGGTTTGCTATCTCATTTTAAAACATGATGACACAAATTACAGTTTCCCGATTTGTTCAATGGATTCATGCGAAATAACAAATCCAATTAATTTTGAATCCAATGTAAATATTGAACTTATTGATTCCAAAAGAGATGTATTAGATCAACTTGTAAAGTTTATTCGTGAAGCTGATGCTCTTCAAGGGATTGGATTAGAAGGAGCTAAAAGAACATTTAACTACTCTATCAGCCGTGGTTTGCCAATTGTTAGTCCGGGTAATGCAATTAATTCTTATGCTTGGGAAGAATCTGCAATAACAAATGTTAGATTAGCAGAGAGAAGAGGAATACTAGACGCATATTCTAAGTATGGAAGAAGTATTGCATTAAAAGGATATGCTGAAGTAGAGGGATTTATTAAGAATATTTGCAGAAGGAATAGCATAAAATTCGAGGAAGATGGGATAGACAGCCATATAAATATTAATGAAATTGGTGGTGATCACAAATCTCAAAGAGTAGAACTTACAGGCTACAAAAATTGGTATCAAGTAATAAATCAACTTAGGAATGTCACGTTGCGATGCTCTGATCAGTTATTCCCTTATGCTGGAGCAGAGATTACTAGTGAATTGATTGGATTTGAAGACATTAGTCCATTAGCATACTATGTATTAGAAGAACAAATTAAAAGACAAGAAGAACTGTATGTGAATTTATTAAAAACGTATGGGATTGATATCTTTAATTTATCAGGGATAATTGAGTTTAAAATAAATTCATGTCCTTTTATTATTGCCCCTCCGATAATAGAGTACTATTATGAAAGTGAAGGAGAAAATAAGGGGCCAACTTATGCGCTTGTTGACGGTTTACACAGATGTTTTACAGCTCAAAAAATAGGTTTGAAAAAAATTAGAGTTATTATGATAAAAAATGTGGGGGAACAATTTCCTTTGGTACCCCTACCTTTAACTTGGGACGATGTCAGTGCTGAAAAAATAGTTCCCTCTTCAAAAAGAATTTATCGGTTTAAGAGCAGGGAAGATATTTTTGAGTTGTTTAAACAATTTCCTACTACATATAATGAAGTAAATACACCCATTAAATCAGATAAAGACCAGGATGTAATTTATTATACTTATAGAGATTTAAGTATGATTGGATCTGATGGGATACGTGCAGCAAAAAAAATAAACGAAAATGATGAATGGAAATTATGAAAGAACAGAAAAAAAATTTTGAAGATCAAAAAGAAAAATTTTGGAACATACTGGTCAAAGATGGCGTTAGTCAAAGTCCAAGCCATGATAAAAACCATATCGATTTAGTTTTTAAATATTCTTGGTTTTTACATACGCTATATGGCGGTGACATGAATATTATCACCCCTGCTGTTGTTTTCCATGATTTGGGACGAGTTAATTCAAAAATTCATGGAAAAGACAGTATAAATTTGTCCATTAAGTTAGCGGAAAAATACCTAAAAAGTTATAGAGGAACAGATAAAGAGAAAATTATCAAAGTAATTTCTGAACATGATCACCCAGAAGTAACACCATCAACTATTGAAAGTAAAATTTTAAAAGAGGCTGATTTCTTAGCTGGTTTTGGAGCATGGGGAATACTTCGAACCTCGATGTGGACTGCAGAAGGTGGGCAGGGCATTGATCAAGTTTTTAATCGATTGTTCAACAAAATGCCAAAAAGATTACAAAGTCTCGAATTTCCTGAATCAAAAGTGTTTGGGAAAAAGAAAACTATATTTACAAAACTTTTTAAATCTGAATTGGAAAATTGTGAGTTGAACAAATGTTATAACGGCAAATATATAATTTTCGAAGGAATAAGTGGAAGTGGAAAAAATAAACAAGCTGAGTTATTAGAAAACAGATTGAAAAATTTGGATTATGATGTGATTACAGTTAATGAACCAGGTGAACATTATCAGGAATTTAAAAATCTCGTTGATGAAAAACGGATAAAACCTAAAGATTATGAATCTTTACGATTCTATTTATTATTAGCTGACAGAAAGAAATTAATTGAGGAAACTGTAATACCCGCATTACAGAAAGGGAAAATTGTTCTTTCAGTTAGAAGCTTCATCAGTTTTTTGGTTTATCAATGTGGAGATTTATTAGATACATATTCTGAACACAATTTTTTTGAATGGGCTTATCATCATAATTATGTTCCTTTTCCCGATATTGTAATTCTTTACGATTTACCACCAGAATTGGCAGATAGCCGAATAGAAAAAAGAGGATTAAAAAGAGGTTTCACAGAAAATATCAATAATCTGATTCAACATAGAGAAAAATATAAAGAAATTGTTGAAACAGAACTGTTTTCAATAGAATATCAAATTATTGACAGCTCAACAACAATTGAGGAAGTCAACGATGCAACGTTAGATTTTGTTTTAAAATACTTAGAAGGTTGACTTTGGAATGGCGAAGAATAGTCTAGATTTCTTTAATCAACCATTAAACGAAAAGGAGATATTTAGAGTTTTTGATCTCTTTCCTTGGGAGATTTTCTATAGGGATTTTAGTCTGTTGGAATATAATAGTTTTCCAACTATTAGTTTTGTTAAAGCATCTCTACTACCTTTTTTTTTAAATATAAGTTCTGAAAGAGCTTTAGCTCGAGAGCTGGAAGAGAATGAATATCTTCAAATTCTTTGTGGGTTCAATCCAAAAGTGGGAATCCCAACAAGGTCAACCATTGCCCATTTCCGAGAAAAATTTTCAAAGGAATTGAAACCAATAATTATTAAATTATTGGTTTCAATGGTCTATCAAAATAGTTTGTTAAGTGAAAAAGTAATTTTGCCTTGTGCAGATTTTATTGATCAGTCAGAAATTCCCGATTTCTCGTCAAGAACAGAAGAATTTGATTTAGGAACAAACAAATTTACTGTAATTTTCTCAGAAAATGAAATTGATGAAGGAAAAGTTTTCGATGCTCAACAAAAAATTAGATTGAAACAAGCAAAAAATTGGAACGACTGGCGTGCGATTTCAAAAAGTACGCAATCGCGCGAATGGCTGAAGGAATGGCTGAATTTACCAATATTTGTTCGAGTTAAGAATAATGAAATAAATCAGGAGATGATTGAGGTTAAAGAAAATTGTGATCTTGGATTGAGTATGATAAATTATTATATTACAGTCCCTAGATGGATTGGAAAACCTAGCACTAGTGATCCAATTTATTCTTTAAATACACAAAAAAAACAATCTTATATTGCCTGCAATGTAATAGTTACTAAAAATGAGAATGGAATCAAAAAAATACTCTTATCGCAAAGAAAGGGAAATTTTGGGAAAAACGAATATGCTTTACCATTAGGGAAAATGAAACCTTCAGATAAAACTATAGAGGAATGTGCTAAACGTGAACTCAATGAAGAAACAGCATTGGTATTAGGAAATTCTCGAGTAGTCTCCATTAATGTAACTTTTTATTCTGATAAACCATGGGTATTAACAATAGGTGTGCTTGCAGAGGATTATTCTGGAGAAGTAAAATGGAAAGAGAAAATGCAGCATCGTCAATGGGAATGGTTTCCTATCGATAGATTGCCAGAGCCATTATTTCTCCCAAGTAAATTAGCAATTAATGGATACATAAATAATTGTTATGGAGAAATCCATTGGAATGATTTTGAAATTCATTTTTCTGAAGAGACAAATGAAATCGTTGATAAACAATTTTCACTAGATTTGGGTTTCAGCAATGTTTCAAATATTGCGAACAATTAAAGATAGACCAGTTAATATTATTATTTCACAAATAGACGAGATGATAAAAACTCAGCCTGTCTTTTATTTGATTTTAAAGGATCTTCTACACCGTGATTTCCTCAATAGTCCCTTTATAAAAGAAATAAATGAAGAAGACAAGGAAGAAATTAACAAAATTATAATTTTGACTTATATTTTTTCGGATATGGCTACAATTCCAACTGACTACTTGAGAAGAAAGTATCAGGAAAAATTTTTATTGTTGTGCAAGCATTATCACGTGAACACAAGCGATTGTGAATTTGTTTATATGTATCTTAGCGAAATTGAAGCAGAGATAAATAAATCAAATTAATTCCATTTATAAGATCTATAATTAATTAAATAATTGAAATTTCTTGCTGTTCTAGTGCTGGGCTAAAGAACATAATTTCATTCCCGTTTTTGAATCTATTGGCTGTATATCGGAGGTTATATCTCTGATACTCAATATTTTTGTACATGTCAATAATTTCATCAGCGTTATCATAAGACACTAGCCAGAATAAATCGATATTCTTTGTTAAGAAATTTGCGATATCTCTATGATTCTTTTCCCCATAATAATTTTCATAAAGTTTTTTCCCTTTATAATAATAAGGCGGATCAAGATAGATCAATGTTTTTTCGGGTAGTTTTCTTGCTTTCTCATTTAAAAAAATCAATGCATCTTTTCTGGATAATATAATCCGATCTGCAAATTTTTTTATTTGTCTTATTCTAGGTATAAGATTCTGTTTCTTAAATCTGGAATCCACCTTGTACCGACTATTCTGTTTTTTTCCCCCTAATACACCTGCTTGTAATATACCCGAAAAGTTTGTTCTATTTAAGAAAAAAGTCGCGAATCCTAGTTCGAGTATTGATTCCTTTTCTTGATTAAAAAATATATTTCTCTGTCTATGCCACTCATCTATGGTTATATCCGTGTCTTCGATCATTTGACATAAATAATCATTGAAATTTAATACAGAATACCAGAATGCATAAATTGGCTTACTTATATCATTAATATAAACTTTCTCACATATATTTTCCATTAATAAACGAAGTGCTATTGCTGCACCACCAGCATATGGTTCAACGTAACACCCATTAAGTAATCTATTATCAAGAATTACAGAATAAATGAAATTATATAGGTTATTTTTCCCACCAGGAAATCTAAGGGGCGAATAATATTCCATGAGTAAATAATAACACAAACTCTGAAACAACCTACTGCCTAAACTAAGGATTAGTAAAAATTTTTAACACTTGTGTGTTTGCCATTAAGAAAGGTTACAAATCGTTTTAGTAAAAATTTGTTGTTTAAGAAATCTCATAGAGTATAAGTATTCAAGCAAACCTATATATTGACCGTAGGCAAGATGTTAAAGTCTGTATGCTCATTTTTGGCTTCTGAGAAATCGTATAAGACCTCCGCCACCTCCGCGCTCATCGGCCCTTTGCGTAACGCCGCCAACAGCCGGT
>CAZWUL010000055.1:0-6915 GCA_964636625.1 uncultured Atribacterota bacterium
TTTCATTCATCCATGGGCAAGCCCATGGTTTTCTGCCCTAACGGGTTAATAAAAGGTTACTCTACCCTACACTAGATGCTGGTTTTGCAATAAAGGAAAGGGCTAACTAAAAGTTACAATTAAAAAAATATGTAATTCAGCAAAGATACAAAAATTTGAACAATAAATAATAAAAAATCGGTATGGCTAAAAACTGTAATATACAATAACCATACCGATTATTATTATATTAATTTAAAATATATTACTTTACTAGTCTGGAATAATGATTTGTTGATACGGATAAATCAAGTCAGGATTTTCTATTAATTCCTGATTTGCTTTAAAAATCTTTGTCCAGGCAATACCATCGTTATAACTGCTTTTGGCAATGTTCCAGAGGCAATCGCCTTTCTTTACTTCATAATACTGCTGAACTTTATCCTCCTCCAGTCTTGCCAGTTTACTATATAATTCAGCAACCTCGGATTCTAGTTGAGCAATTATTGTTCGGTATTGCTCAAAATTATTTTGCATTAAATCTCTTTCACTTAGCAATACTGTTAAATCACCTACTAATTTCTGTTTCTCCTGATAACTTAAATCTTGTTGCTCTTGAAGCTTTACTCGCAATTGCTCAATCATTGCTTCATATTCTTCAATCTTTATTGCGTGTTTTTCAATTTCTGATGTTAACTCTGCAATTTGTTCTTCCCTATCCCTGATCCGAGCAATTCTTTCCTGCTGCAATTCAACCTGCGCAGAAACCTCTTCTTTAAATAAACTGCTATCTATCTTTACCAATTCTATTTCTTCCTGATATTCCTTTAGTTGATTTTTTAAATAAGCAATGAGTTCTTTATTTTCTTTATTTTGGTTTTTCCACTCTTCTTCTTTTTCAGAAAGCATTCTCTCTAATTCAACTATTTCTTCCTGTATCTGACGAACCTGTTCAGAGCTGGTTATTTTATCTCTATCATCTCTGTCTTTTATAACTGCCAACTCTTCTTTAAACTCTTTAATTTGATCCTGATATATACTGATTTGGCTCATCAGTTCCTGATATTCTCTTTCATCTATTTCAATATCATTGTCTACCTTTTCCCTTAATTCTTCTTTCTCAGTATGCAACTGATTCAGGACAGATAGATAAGACTGTTCGGTTTCACGGTAATCAGCCATCTCGTCTTTCAAATAATCAATTTCTTCTGTTAGTAATTCAATTCTGTCCTGTAATTCTCTCTTTAGCGAAACCTCATCACTTAATCCCTCTCTCAAAGAAAGCATTTCACTGCCAATTTCCTTTAAATTTGCTTCATATCTCTGGATTTCTTCCTTTAGAGAAGTAATTTTTTCTACGCTTTCTTCATCTCTTGCTTGCCATTGTTCTTCATTTTCTGCAAGCATTGTCTCCAGTCTATCTTTTTCTTCTCTTAATTGAACTAAATTAACCTGAAAATCATCAAAGATTTTCTGATTCTTTTTATAAGTATCTATATTCTCCTGTAAAGCAGTTATTCTAATTTCATAATCTTCTAACTGTTTTTGAAGTTTTGTTTGTTCTCCCTGAATTTCTTCTAAAACAACATCTTTTTCTTCAATTTTTTCTTCAAGAATTTCTTTACTGGATTGTAGTTGAGTAATTAATTGTACCTGGGTTTCATCTTCTTGAGATATTGTTAATTGTTCTTGCAAAGAACTAATTCTATCTTGATATTGCGCAATTTCCTGTTCCAAGTTCCTTCTTGTTTCAATTTCCGAATCCAGATATTGTCTTAATTCTGAAATATTCTCATTTATCACATTCATATTTGATTCATATTTTTTTATCTCTTCATTCAGGGCTATAATCTTTCCTTTGCTCTCTTCTTCTCTGGATTGCCACTGTACTTCCTTTTCTGCAAGCATATCCTCTAACTTGTCTTTTTGCTGTTTTAAGAGAACAATATCCTGATAATCGGTTTTGCTTTGTTCTATAGTTTCTTCTAATTTTGTTCTTAACTCATCTAATTCTTGCTGGTATTGAGTAATTTGTTCAGAAAACAGCTTTTCTGATTGTTCCATCAAGTCTAATTCAGCTAAAGATTGTACTTTTTGTTCACTTTGCTTCATTTGTTCTTCCAGCTCAGAAATCGAAACTTCCTGCTTTTGTATTAATTCTTTTGATTCTTCCAGTAATTCATGTTTTTCTGTCAGACTATCCTGTATTTTGTTTAATCTATCATAATTCCAGAATGCAAACCCGCTCACTAACAGTAACAGTATAATCAGTACTATAGCAATGTTCTTTGACATTGTCTCCTCCTGAATTGTTTTTGCCTTTTCGCTTATATTCTTATACTATAATATTATAGAGAAAAAAACAATTTCATAACTATATTTTATAATATATATTAATAATTCTCAAAAACTTTTTATTTATTTTAGTTTCTTAACAAAAATAAAATATACTGCTATAATAAAATAAATATTTTCCTATAAACATATTTATATAATTTTAATTATAACAAAAATATGAATAGTATTAGAAAAATATTAAAGGAGCTATAATGAATAATAAAAAAGATAGTTTTCCTGAAGTCCCCGTTGAACAACTTAGATGGTACTGTAATTTGGAAAAAGCTGATTTTACTTCGACAGATGACCTTGTTCCCTGTAATAAGATATTAGGCCAGGAAAGAGCTTTAAAAGCCCTGGAATTAGGCCTTGATATGGAATACCTTGGCTATAATCTTTTTATCACCGGAAAATCCGGAACTGGCCGAGGCACAACTATAAAAAAATTATTAAAAGACAGAAAAAGAGAAAATATAATCTTTGATGATAAATGCTATGTCCATAATTTTAAAGACCCTGATATGCCAAGAGCAATTAGTCTTCCTGCAGGTAAGGGAAACCAATTCAAAAAAGATATGGAAAACCTGGTGAATACACTAAAAAAACACATTCCTTCGCTATTGGATAGCGAAAAATATCAAAAAAGCAAAGATGCTATTACTGAAAATTTTAAGAAAAAACAGCATGACTTAGTAAAAGATTTTGAAGATAAGGTTAAATCAGAGAATTTTACAGTTGTTCAGGTCCAGATTGGCCCCTATACCAAGCCCGATATTCTTCCTATTATAGATAAAAAGCCAGTCAATTTAGATAATTTAGAAAGCATGGTTGAAGAAGAAAAATTTTCTAAAGAAGAATTTGAAAAAATCAAGCAAAAGCATCAGGAATTTACTCGTGAAATTGGCCAGATTTCTAAAAAAATTAATAATTTACAGAAAGATTTGAGCAAGAAATTAAATGAATTAGAGAATAAGATGGTTATACCTCTCGTAGAAGAAGAGACAGAAGAAATACAAAAAAAGTATAAAAATAAAGCAATTGATTCCTATCTTAGTGAAGTGAAAAAAAATGTCCTGGAAAATATCAATCGGTTCCAGGAAAAAGAAGAACAATCTCCCGCAATTTCAGGATTAAAATTACCACAGACGAAAGATGCTTTTACCGAGTTCTCGGTTAATGTACTGGTGGATAATTCCGATACACAAAACTCACCTGTCATTATCGAAACACATCCTTCTTACAAAAACCTATTTGGTATAATTGAAAGAAGGATGGACCGTACCGGACACTGGATAACTGATTTCACCAAAATAAAGGCAGGCTCATTATTAAAGGCAAACGGTGGATTTCTGGTAGTCAATGCGCTGGATTTACTTCTGGAACCCGGAGTATGGCCTTCACTGAAAAGAACATTATTAAATCAGAAAATTGAACCTGAAACCTATGACCCCTTTCCAATGTTTAGCACATCTGCCTTGAAACCTGAGCCAGTAGAATGCAATGTGAAAGTTATTATGATTGGCGACCCTTTTCTCTATCAGTTACTCTACTTTAGAGATCAGGACTTTGAAAAGATATTCAAAATTAAAGCAGATTTTGATACTGTCACTGAAAATAACCCTCAAAACATTTATCAATATGCCTGTTTTATAAAACGGCTCTGTGAAAGAGAAAATTTATTATCTTTTGACTATAGTGGAATTGCAGGGGTAATTGAGTATGCTGTAAGGCTGGCAGGCAGAAAAAATAAAATATCAACTCACTTCAACAGTCTTGTCGACTTGTTAAGAGAAGCAAATTATTGGGCAAAAAGAGAAAAACAAAATACTATTCAGAAAAAACACGTTAATCAGGCAATCAATGAAAAGATTGAAAGATTGAACCTTATTGAAAAAAAGATTCAAGAAATGATTGAACAAGGAACCCTGATGATTGATACTGAGGGCTCCATTGTCGGGCAGGTAAATGGTCTTTCAGTATATGATTTAGGTGAATATTCTTTTGGTAGGCCAACTCGAATTACTGCCCGCACCTCTATGGGCAGAGCCGGCATTATTAACATTGAACGAGAAGCAGATTTAAGTGGAAAAACTCATAATAAGGGAATGCTTATTTTAAGTGGCTATCTCCGGTCTAAATTTGCTCAGGACAAACCGCTTACTATTAGTGCCAGTATTTGTTTTGAACAATCCTATTCAGGAGTGGAAGGAGATAGCGCCTCTTCAACCGAAGCATATGCCCTTATTTCAAGCATAGCTAATCTTCCACTAAGACAGGATATTGCAGTTACCGGCTCAATTAACCAGAAAGGAGAGATACAAGCAATAGGCGGAGTAAACCAAAAAATTGAAGGTTTTTATGATGTTTGCAAGGCAAAAGGCTTAACCGGAACACAGGGTGTAATCATTCCTGAAGCAAATATTCCCGACCTAATGCTAAGAGAAGATATTGTAAAAGCTGTTAAGGAAAAGAAATTTCATTTATACTCGGTTAAAACTATCGACCAGGGTGTTGAAATATTAACCCGGAAGAAAGCCGGCGAAAGACTTAAAAACGGTAAATTTGAAAAAGATACTGTTAATGCCCTGGTTAACAAAAAGCTTTTGGAATTTGCGGTTAAATTAAAAGAATTTAGTGAAGAAAAAAAGCAAAAACAAATAAAAAAAAATAAATAGAGCCTAAGTCTATCTTCTATAACTACTAGTTTTGCTCTAGCTTTGTTTTAGCTCTATATAAAATTATAATATTGTTTTTTTTGGTATTTCAGGATTTTATTCTTATTAAATATTTAGGGGGATATTTGTAATGAAAATAATGATAAAAAAAAGTATAATGCCTGCATGTTTTATCTTTTTTATTTTTCTTCTATTGAATTTTTACATATCAGCCAGTGCCAGTAATGATATCCAGCTTGAAGATCTCTTGCAATCAATTATTGAAGAAAAAACCATTATAAAAGATGTATATGCTTTTATAAATGTTGGGAACTTTTTAATGGATCAGGGTCTATATCAACTATCTCAAGAAGAATACAAAAAAGCGTTAGAGGTTGAACCCTCCAACAAGATGGCAATAGTAAATCTAAGCTATGCTTTGTATAAATCAGATGAACATGCACAAGCTTTAGCTATTTTAAATGAATTAACTGAAAATGATACTGGTAATGCCTATGCCTATTATATCAAAGGACTAATATATAAAAATCAGAGAGACTTAGAGAATGCAATTGAACAATACGAGAAAGTAATTGACTTAATTCCTAACCACCAACAGTTAAATGCCGAATTGGGACAACTCTACCTTGATAATCACCAATTAGTTGAGGCTAATGAAAGATTCACTGAAATGGGATACTCTCAGCTTCGCCCTCCAATCATGGATAAGCTAATTGCTTATCAGGTTAACGCTTATTGTTTCTTACACTTAGGCAACTATTATAGGAATAATAATGAGATAGAAAAAGCACAACAGGCATATCAAACTGCAACACAGTTCGAAGATGATAAAAGATCTGTTGCTTTAGCCCATTTTTATAAGGGAGAAATAGACCTTAAAGAACATAGTTATAACCGCGCACTTACCGAGAAAAAATTGGCTCAAAGAACTTATCCACTAGGAGAACATAATTTTACTTTTAATACTTTCGCTGAAGCTTTTATTGAAGTTGGCGATATGTATTATCATAAAGCTAATCTTCCAGAAGCATTGAAGCATTATGAACTTGCCAGCAATATGGCCTCTGCTCAAGACATCTTAGCCCTGGCACATTATAAAAAAGGTCTTACTTACTATAGAAGCCAGGACTATAAAAATGCCTTAAGAGAAGCAGAAACAGCCCTATCCCTGAATCCTGATTATCTATCTGATAGGCAAAGATTGATTGACCTGTTAATAGCTAATAGCTGGTCAAAAATAACCAAAGATTAGTTTAAAATAAATACACTTTTGTAGTTTATATATTTAAATTATCATAAATCCCCTTAATAAATTTAGAGAGGAGATCTAAATATGAGCGGAACACAGTTTTTAAAAGGCTTAGCTATTGTTCTTGTCGGTGTAATCCTTTTATTAAATAATCTTAATATACTGGAATGGTCTGTCTGGTATAACATCTTTAAATTGTGGCCATTGCTTTTAATAAGCCTCGGAATTAGTCTAATCTTCAGACGCAGGCTTTCCTGGCTCGCTCCTCTGGTTATTGTGCTGGGAATTATAATCGGAATTGGAGCAGGTTATATGGGAGTTGATCTTAGCCTGGAAGGGACAATAGCCACAGAAATTACTATACTTCAAAGAGAGGTCGAGCTAATTCCCGTTACCAGAATAGTTGAACAGGAAGCTGAAGAAGATGTTTCTGAATCAGAAGAAATTACCACAGAATCAATCGCTGATACAGCTGAAACAATAGATGAAGAACTCACAGCAGATGAAACTGAAGAAATAGCTATAGCTGAAGAAGAAATAGAAACAGAAATGCTGCCAAATGTTCAAAAGGCCAATCTTCATCTGAGCTATGATATCGGGGTTTTTAAATTAGAATTCCCAACACCCCTTGTCTATCAATGTCAGGTAAGTCATCGCTATCCACAATTCAAACCC
>CAZWUL010000056.1:0-6689 GCA_964636625.1 uncultured Atribacterota bacterium
AATGGGGTGAGGCTATTCAACCCTTTATCCAAGCACCGATTTGGTAAAATCACCGGACTATTCATTGTCACCTTATGGCTCTGTAGTGTGGCAATTCTTTATCTTATGCCTGGAGGACATTCCCTTCTTTTAAATTATTATTTACAAGTCCCTGAAATAAATTTGAAGGAAATCTATTTGGCTGATTTTAATCCAGTTAATTACTTACAATCCCTAAAATTAGTATAGTTATAAACCTTCAAAATAAGAAGATTCTGGCTAGAGCGGATAATTCAGACGGGTTTTGGGGGTTACCGATCTTCTTTTAAATGTGCTTCCGTATTTTCATTATAATAATATAGGGGGTGATGTTTTTGGGGTGGAAATAAAATTTAGTTATCTTTATATATCATGTTTTATAATGATGAATTGTAATTTATCATGGTCATAACAATTGGTCACGATGAATCAAATTAATGCGCGTGATAACCGAACACGGCCTTTGTCCTTTACCGGTGTTCACTGTTTATGATATTAAAACATTAAGGGGCTAATTTACCATGTTTATAACCAGAATATTCTACGGAATCGCCTATTTCATAGTATTGATATGGAAGATAATAAAAGCCACCATTGACGTTGCAATCAGAACTGTAAACGGTAAGGTGGATCCAGTTGTGGTGGAAATCCCCACAGTACTGGAAAGACCCATCTCTCAGACCATTCTTGCCAACAGCATCACCCTTACTCCCGGGACATTATCCATTGATCTTGACTCGGAAAGACAGGTTTTAAGGGTAGCTACCATAACTCCACGTTTTAATGAAGATGTTATACCATTTGAACCATACATAAAAGGGATGTTAGAATGAACTTGTTTGTATTCTCACAATATGTACTAATGGCGGCTTTAGCTATATTTGCCGTGGCCACCATCAGGATTGTCACCCGTAAGACAATAGCCATGGGGCTGGTGGGATTATCTGGGTTTACCATTGCGGTAGCCACATTCCTGATCCTGTTACAGAATCTTTATGGTATTGCCTTTTGCCGTGATATAGCCATGGCACTGTTAATTATGGATATGGTAGGAACCATTGCCTTTGCCCGAGTCTTAAGGGGGTATGCCCGTGGATGATATAATTACCATTATAAAATCAATAATACTTCTCGTAGCAGCAGTTCTGGTCATTCTAACCGCCATTGGAATCATAAGATATAAAGATGACATGGAAAGGGTTCTATACGCTCGTATACATATATTGGGTGTTATAGATGTGGCCTGTATGGTTTCCCTACTTGTACTGGGAGAACCTCTGCTGGCTGGAGTTTACTTTATATTAACACCTTTCGCATCCCACGCCATAGCCAATGGTTACTATTATGGGGAGGATAAAAGATGATTGAATACTTATTCATGCTAACCGCAGTTCTAGGAGCTATCCTAGCTTTGATGCAGAGGGATCTATTGAAATCTGCTATCCTGGTTGGTATCAGTGGAGCTTCAATTGCCATCCTATACCAGTATTTACTGGCCCCGGATGTGGCCCTTACCCAGGCCATTGTGGGAGCAGCTATCATCCCGGTGTTCTTTGCACTGGCAGTTTACAAAACACGCAGGATGGAGGAATAAGATGGTCATTGACGTACAAATCGCATCACTATTCACCGCAGTGTCCCTGATTATCATCGGTATTTTTGCCGCAGCATTCCTGGACAATCTCATCAAAAAAGTAATAGGTCTGGCTTTCATAGGAGATGGGGTTAACCTGTTTTTGATTTCCATGGGATACAAACCTGGAGGAATAGTATACATATACCTACCGGGCATGGCCGCAGAATGGTTCTCACAGAACGCAGCATACCCCCTTCCATTTGCAATGGTTTTAACCAGCATTGTCATCGGGGCCAGTACAATGGCCGTGATGCTGGGAATCATCATCGTACTCTACAAAAAGCGCGGATCCTTAAGCGCAAAGGAGATTCTGGGAGAGTAATCAAATGTCAATTTACAATTCCAACACAATCAATAATATAGATTACAATGGTACTGGAGGGATAATGTGAACCTCTTAATACCCCTGATGGTTATTGTTCCCATACTGTGTGCTCTATTTTTAAACCTGTTACACAAAAAGGACCGCACAATCAAAACCATAGCCATCCTTTTAGCCTTAGTATTACCAGCTTTACCTATTCTGGCCAATTATGGTCTGCATTACTTTGGTGGATATGCCCCCCTCATTGAAAATCCAACATTATCCAACAATTTACCCTCACTCATCACTGGAACTGCCTTAAACACATTCCACCCGGCGATTACCTACTCTTTCCAGAGTGCACAGAAAATATTCGTATTTATCCTGGGACTGGTGGGGCTCCTGGCGGTGTTCACCTCACTATTCGAGACTCGCCGACCATCAGGGGTCTACGGGTACATGATGTTCATGGGTATCGCCGCAGTAACTGCAATACTCTTAACTGATGACATATTCAACCTCTATGTCTTCTTTGAAATCGCAGCCCTGGCCACAGTAGGAATAGTACTGGTTTCCAATGTGAAGGGCAACTATGAAACCGCCCTCAAGTACATGATACTGGGAAGCATAGCCGCACCGTTACTCCTCCTGGGGATAGCACTCCTGCTGGGAGTAACTGGAAACGTGAACATAACTGATATCATATATTCACTGAAAAACGGACTAGTTAATCCCCAAAATCCAGTACTCTTAATGGCATGTGGGTTAATAGTATTCGGATGGTTATATGGTTCGGGACTTCCCCCATTCCACACCATCAAATCAGCAATTTACAGTAAAGCACTCCCCAGTGGAGCAGCACTCATTCAGGCCTTTTCAGTCTTCACTTTCGTTGCCCTTGGAATTATAATACTGAGAATATTCTCCTACCTTCCATTCTCACAGTGGGTGATACTGGGAGCATCCCTACTGGCCATGATCCTGGGAATCACCATGGCCATTGTCCAGACCGACATCAAACGGATGATCGGATTCCTGGCAGTGGGAGAACTGGGATATATAGGTATAGGATTGGGGCTGGGCACGGCATTCGGAATAACTGCGGGATTATTCCAGGCAGTTAACGAAGCAATAATCACTGCATTCCTGTTTATAGGATTTGGAACGGTACTCTACCAGACTCGGGTCAGTGACACTCGTAAACTGGGTGGAATGATGGCCAGAAATCCAGTGGTAGCCTTACTGGTCTTACTGGCTGGATTTGCCATGGCCGGAGTACCACCACTAAACGCATTCCAGAGTAAACTCATGCTCATCCAAGCCTCCATAAATGCAGGATTCCCGGAGTTAGGGGTGATCATGATACTGCTGAGTATCGTTACATTCATGACCTTCATGAAAGCGTTCCATGCAGTTTTCCTACGCCCAAAACCAGCTGATCTAGAGTTTAAAAATGAAAATATACCCAAAGCCACCATAATTGCACTGGTGGTATTCATGGTGGTCTGTATAGTCTTCGGACTCTTCCCACAAGTAGTAACCAGCTACCTGCAGCCACTGGCAACCAGTTTAGCAGGAGGAATAGTATGAACCTCTACGACTTGATAGTTAAAAAAATAAAAGACATTCAAGGAGCGGGGGATGATGCCGCAATAACTAACATGTCCACATCATCCATGCTCACTGCCGAGATAACACTGATTTCATCTATACTGGTGGCCCTGGTTATGCTGCGCATGGTGAGTAAGATCCTGATGATTGTAGCAGTGCTGGTGGTTTTACTAGCAGCCCTGGTGGCCATGCCACTTATGCCCCGATTCAAAAATGAACAGAATGATTCAATGGCCGCTATGATGTTCTATGTAATGTTGGCTCTGGCCATAGTAATTACCCTATTCTACTGGGGGAATTTGAATGTCTGAAGGATTAAGAAAAATTATAATGGGATTTTCCCTCTTTATATTCGCAGTTACAATATTTGAATCCACATATCACTTCAAACAGATGATATATCCAGGTATAAGTTATATCTACAATTACGTGGGTCCTAAAATAGCCCCCAATATGGTAACCATAGTGGTGTTTGATTGGAGAGGTTATGATACTCTAGGTGAAGCCCTTATCCTGGTAACCGCAGTTATCGCCGTTTTACTGGTATTTGGACGGGGCAGAGTCCAATTGGGGGGTAAATAAATGAGCACAATACTTAAAATATTCGTATTCCCAGCAGCAATGGTCATCATGTGCCTGGGTGTCCTCACCATACTGGGAGGGCACATCACCCCTGGAGGGGGATTTCAAGGCGGAGCAATGATAGCAGCAGCTTTAATATTCTGTCTAATCGTTTACGGACTTAAAGACAGCCCACTACATCTTTCCCATGATTTTCTGGCGGGAGTGGAAAGTGTAGGTGCTTTGCTATTCGTTTTCCTGGGAATAGCCGGACTGGTTTTTTCCGGATTCTACCTCTACAACTTGGGTGTGGACATCTACCACATAGTACCAGTGGCCATACAGAATATGTTTGACTACCCTGACCCCACCCATGCTGGAATATTACCCTACCTTAACTTTGCAGTTGGATTAAAGGTCATGGTAGGTTTAACCGCAGTGGTAATATCATTTATGGGATTCAAAGAGTATGAGAAAAGTTCACCTGAACCAGATGCAGAAGAACTGGATTATGAGGAGGTCGAATAAATGATAAACATCTATATCGGCCCCCTATTACTGGGACTCTTACTGGGATTTGTCCTGGGAACCCGAATCAGGGATGTTCCCCAGAGTGGATTGAAATTTACCGCTCCAGTATACTTAGTATTCATAATTGTGGCCTTCATAATGGCCTATGAACTGGGCCCGTTCCCATATTATATTGATGTTCCATTAGCCAGCGGTTTTGTGGCTGCAGCAGTGGGTATCATTTTAGGTAAATTAACTTTTGGAAGAGGCACTAAACCTCAAACGGAAAACTAATAAAATAATATGGTAGTTGAGTTGAACAAGCAGGATTTAACCTAAAATCAGATATTTAAGAGTTGAGATGAAAATTCAGGATAACTGGATCGGTTTCAACGTTAATTTAGAAAATAATAATCACCAGAAACAAAAAAATCAATTCGGAGTATAAACTTATGTTTCTAACAACCAACAAATGCAAAGGCATTGGAGAATGCATCCAGGAATGCCCTACAGGGGCAATCCGCATGATTGATGGCAAAGCCTTCAGCTGCATAACCTGCGGTGCCTGCATGGAAGCCTGTCCTAACCGGGCCATCTTCCGTAACAAATACGGAGGATACGTTGTGGACCGTGCTAAATGTAATGCCTGTGGTGTCTGTGAACTCACCTGTCCCGTTAACAATATTCGAATAGAAGATGGTGTGGTTAAGGGGATCTGTTCCAGATGTGGGATATGTGTTCCATCCTGCCCAGAAAAGGCTAGAATAGATGCCTATGATGTAATCGAAGACCGACAAGTCCAGTTCCTGGAATCATTAAACCTCACAGTTCAACCTCCCATGCGCTCTAAAAAGGAAGAGGATGTTACTGAAAGAACCAGTCTGGTCACTGACACAGAAAAATGCACCCTATGCCGACGTTGCGAGTATTACTGCCCCACTGAGGCTATAATGGTGGATGTGGAACCCCAGGGTAAATGTACGGAGTGCCGGGTCTGTGAAGATGTCTGTCCAGTGGGAGCCATAGAAAACTGCACCATTGACCCTGAAAAATGCACAGTATGCCTTAAATGTTTGCAGGAATGTCCCAACAAGGCCATATACGTGGATGACTTCCAGGTGAAAATCAAAAAACTGGAAGAAGGAGAAGAACTGGAAGGAAAAATCATCTCCTGCCTCAACTGTGGCTTATGTGCCGATGCATGTGAAGGTGGAGCACTAAAAATGGTAAACGGACACTTACGTTATGATCCCACCCTGTGCGAGGACTGTGAAACCATGGCCTGTATTGATGCCTGTCCCGTGGGAACCCTACGACTTTCAGAAGACACTGAAAGGAAGATTAAAGGATTCTGTGTTTCCTGTGGTAGATGTGTCAAGGCCTGTGATGTAAACGAAGCCCGCAGTGTCAAACACGTAACCTGGGATGGATCAGTCACTGAGGACTGTATATCCTGTGGAATATGTGCAGAAATCTGTCCCAAAGATGCTGTAACCCTGCGCAGGGGCACCATAGAAGTTGACACTAAAAAATGTGTACTTTGTGAGAAATGTGCTATTCACTGTCCTGTAAATGCAATACCCACCACTACCATGCGCAAGAAAACCATTAAGGATGGATTTACCTTTGTCATGGATAAAATGTGTATGAACTGTAAATTATGCACTAAAATATGTCCTGAAGAAGCCATAACTGAGGATGCAGATGGTAAAATTGTGGTGGATGATTCCAAGTGCACTTACTGTGGCGCCTGCAGCAATGCCTGCCCCGCCAGAGCCATATTATTTGAAAGGGAATTCGAGGTGGCAAAATGACTAATTTATTCCTGATATTCCTGGAAGGAGCCTTCACCAACCTTAAAAGGATCATATTTGCCAGTGACCGGGTTACAGATAGGGAAGTACGGAACATGATCCTGGAAGGTCGGGTAACCCCAACTGAAAAGGTGGCCGAAGTATCCTGTATTGGTTGTGGTGGTTGCAGTAATGTCTGCCCCACTGAAGCCATAGAAATGGTGGATCTGGATGAACCAGTGGAACTCATGGAGGG
>CAZWUL010000057.1:0-6632 GCA_964636625.1 uncultured Atribacterota bacterium
TACAATTATGAAAAAGGTTTAAGACAGGAATTAGAGGATCAATTAAAATCTATAAAACGCATAAGGGCTATGGAACTTTCCAGGGAAGCATCACCAGTTAAAATCGTAGAATCATTCTCAAAAGATGCCATAAGGGAAGCAACTGGATCATGGAACATTAAAAGGGGAGATGTAGTTCTATTAAAGAGTTCTGAAGGTGGAGGCTCCCAAACTGCTGCATTACTGGTTGGTTTGGGGGTAAAGGCAGTTCTGACAACTGATAAAATGTCTCATCAGGCTAAAGAGGAATTTGAAAAACACATGGTCCCCTTAATTGAACTGGATAGGGTGGATCTGGAAATGGCTGATGACTTTGCGGTTATCCGTTCCCAGGATCTGGAAAGGGAAATTGCCCAATGGAAACAAAATCAGGAAGAAAGGAAGAAAAAAGAAGAAAAAAATAAGCTTTTAAAAATAATGGATGACTATAGGGCTCAAAGAAAAAGATCAACCAATAACTATTAGTCCATTGGCTAAATTATACTCTAAACTGAAGAAATCATTGATTAACTTAAGTTAATCAATTAAGATCATCACTTAAGGTTTATCCCTTATGGTCACTATTTTTCCTTAACTAGTTCCGTCATTAAACTTACCAATGATTTTATCCCCGGATAATTGGTATGATTTAAGATTTTTGGGCCCCCTGATTTTATGGAATCTTTATTAATGAATCCCATCTATATTTAGATATTAAATTATAATACATTGAATTTACCTTTTTAATAATCAGAACAAGGATGGTTGTGGATTTATGAAAATAGCGTTTATAATAGGCACCAGACCCGAAATCATCAAAATGTCCCCTTTAATTGATGAAGTGGATAAAAGGGGAATTGATTACATTTTAATACATACTGGTCAGCATTACGATCATGAAATGTCCCAACAGTTTTTCCTGGACCTGGAACTCTCCCAACCCCACTACAACATAGGGGTGGGTTCAGATTCCCATGGGAAACAAACCGCGGTTATGATGGAGGGCATTGAAAAAGTTCTCCTTTCTGAAAAACCAGACATTGTCCTGGTGCAGGGTGATACCAATGCGGTTCTAGCCGGGGCCCTGGTTGCAGCTAAACTACACATAGCAGTGGGACACGTGGAGGCCGGACTCCGCTCCTATGATAAGACCATGCCGGAGGAGATAAACCGTATGGTGGCAGATGTGTGCACCAACCTCTTCTTTGTGCCCACCGAGGAAACTGCCATAAATCTGTTATTTGAGGGAATATCTCCTGCAAATATTTTCATCACCGGCAATACTGTGGTGGATGCCTGTTACCGAAACCTTAAAATTGCTGGTAAAACCTCCCAGATCATGCCCCAACTGGAACTTGATGGTGACATCTTGTTATTAACTTTACACCGTGCCGAGAATGTTGATGACCGGGAAAGACTGGAAAACATAGTAGAAGCTCTCCTTAAAGTTGAAAGCCTTACCATAGTCTTCCCGGTACATCCCCGTACTATGAAAACCCTCAAAGAATTTGGAATGTTTTCACAACTTGAAAAAGCCCCTCACATTAAGATGATAAAGCCCATTGGTTATCTTGACTTCCTGATCCTCCAGTCCAATTCCAAGTTAATAATGACTGATTCTGGTGGAATCCAGGAAGAAGCCATAACCCTTGATATACCATGCTTAACCCTTCGGTACAACACCGAACGACCAGAAACAGTCCAAGCAGGGGGTAATATCCTGGTGGGTTCCGATACTGAAAAAATAACCGAAATTGTCTCCATGATACTGGGTGATGAGGGACTTTATCAAAGGATGAAGGAAGCACCTAATCCATATGGTGATGGCACTAATTCTAAACAGATTGTCGATGCTATACAGAATGCGCACGACCAGGGAAAGCTGGAAATCAAACCTCCTGAAAGTATAACTGGAAGACAGGTGAAGAAACTTTTGTTGGTGGATGAACCAGTTACTGTGGCCCAATTCGAGGAAAAAAATCCAAAATGTATTGTAAATATCGTATTTAATGGTGATAATACTGAATATCCAAGATCGGATCTTCTCCTAAATGGTAAAACCATAATGGTTACCCAATTAAGTGATCCTGATTTATAATCACCCTTTTCTCTCTTTTTTCCAATTTCTGGAAAACGAAAATATAATTAAACTAAAAAAGTAAAGAGATTAAAAAAAGATTTAAATGATTTTTAATTTAAAGACTTTCAATGCCTGAAGTTTTTTTCAAATCCTTTCCAATAAATTTTAAATAATTGTCCAAGTGTTTAATGTGTACCCAGTCTAAAATAGATTACCAAACGTTCATAGGTATTAAATGATTAAACTCCATTTACATTTTGAATTTTTAAGGATTTTTGTTAGACAATTTAATAAGATCCATTACTGGAACTAATCAAGGTTAAAAAAATTTATCTTACAACAGAAAAATCTTCAACAAAAAAATAATGGTTTAATTCAGGGGATAGAGAATGATTAAAGAAAATTCACCCATAGCAATATTCGGTTTAGGCCACATGGGGCTTCCCACAGCTGCTCTTCTGGCAAAGAGTGGCTTGAAAGTGGTGGGGGTTGATATCAACAATGAAACTGTGGAAATGGTTAACAAGGGAAGATCTCCAATTATGGAACCTGGCCTGGAAGATATGGTTAAACAAGCAGTGGGAAATGGCTGTTTATCCGCTACTAATGACTCTTTAAGCGCACTAGAAAAGGCTAAAACCATCATGATCATCGTTCCCACTCCAGTGGATGAACACAAAAAATCGGATCTCACTGCAGTTAACTCGGCATCCAGATCCATCTCAGAAGGTTTAAAAAAGGATGACCTGGTTATTGTTGAAAGCACAGTGCCACCAGGAACCTGTGAAAATCTGGTAATCCCTTTATTGGAGGAAAGCGGGCTTAAAGCAGGAGAAGACTTTAAAGTGGCTTACACCCCTGAAAGAGCCCTTCCTAACAATACATTATATGAAATGACCCACAATGCGCGGGTGATAGGTGGAATTAACCCTGAAAGTACTCAAATGGCAGCAGCATTGTACCAGAGGATCACCGGGGGTGAAATCATTATGGTGCAGGATTTGGTAACTGCAGAAATGGTTAAACTAATGGAAAACACCTATCGTGATACCAACATAGCCCTGGCCAATGAAATGGCTCTGGTTTGCAATGCTTTAGGAGTGGATGCCATTGAAGCCATCCAGGCTGCCAACCACCATCCTCGGGTGAACATACACACACCAGGACCAGGAGTGGGCGGCCATTGCCTATCCATAGACCCCTACTTCATTGTGGAAATCGCTCGGGAAAGGGGAGTGGAAACACCCCTGATCCAGACCTCCCGACAGGTAAACGAAGACATGCCTGGAGAAGTAGTTCAAATTGTGGAACAAGCTCTGGAAGATAAGGGTAAAACTATCTCCGCATCTAAAATTGGAGTATTAGGTGTGGCTTACAAAGAAAACGTTGCTGATGCAAGGGAAACACCTGCAAAACCATTAATCATGAAACTGGATGGTAAAGGGGCTGAAGTTCTGGTCAATGACCCTTATGTTCCCTCTGAGTCCATTGAACCCTGGGGGGCTAAAGTTGTAGACCTGGAAACTGCCCTTTCTACCGATTGTGTGGTTTTTGTAACTGATCATGATCTTTACCGGAACATGAGGCCGGAAATGATTAAAAACAGATTATTAGTATGTACTCGCCCTATTCTTGACCGGGAAACATTCCAGAAGAAGGGAGTAGTTTTCAAGGGAGTTGGAAGGTCTTGAACCTCTTAATTTTTGAATACGCCAGTGCACTGGGGATCAAGGACCCTGCTTTAACTGCAGAAGGTAAAGCAATGCTCCGTGGCCTTACCTGTGACCTGGAATGTTTACCTGCCAGCTATCTCATATCCAAAAATATAGATTCAATCGAAGGAAGCCAATGTAAGCCAGTAGTTATAGAAGGATCCATTGACGACTGGATTTTGGATAACATCTCTCAGTATGATTACTGTTTACCTATAGCTCCTGAAGAAGACTTCATACTATGCGGATTAACCAGAGCCATTGAGAAAAGTGGGGTTCAGGTGGTAGGATCAGATTCCAATGCAGTACGCATTTGTTCGGATAAATACCTCACCTACCAAATCCTCAAGGATAAAGTCCCAGTTATCCCCACTCATAGTGTGACCTGGGAAGATATTGGATTACATGCCCCGGGAATATCTGGAGAAAAGGTGGTTAAACCTTCAGATGGGGTTTCCTGTTCAGCGGTGCAAATTGTGGACTCTGAAGAATCTTTTAAATCTGCAACCCGGAAAGTGAGAGCGATAAGCAGTCTCCCCTACTTCCTGGTGCAGGATTACATAGAAGGAGATAGCGCCAGTGTAAGTTTACTCAGTAACGGTAAAACAGCAATACCCCTCAGCCTAAATCAACAGAATATCAGCACTGAAAATGGAACCATTAATTATAATGGTGGAAAAGTCCCCATGACTCATCCCCTGGAAAAGGAAGCTAAAAATGTAGCTAAAAAAGCAGTTGAATCCATCAGTGGACTGAAGGGTTATGTGGGGGTGGACATGATCCTGGATGATGATGAGGTTTATCTGGTGGAGATTAACTCAAGGATAACTACACCCTACGTGGCCCTTAGAAATATGCTCAACTTTAATTTAGGGGAAGCCATAGTTCAATCTGCACAGGGTAAACTTCCCGGGGAATTCACCCTGGAAAGAGAGATAGAAATTCAAAAAAAGGGGAACAGACTCAATTTAAATGTGATTAGTTGAAAGTACATGATTCCATAAGTTATAAATTTAGTTAGTTTGGAACTAAGATGGTTATAATAATAACATGAATAATAAATTCACTCTTTTAAATCTTTTATTGGATTGTAAAAATTTCTCATTCAAGGTGATTAATTGAAAATTGCAGGTTTTGATATTGGAGGAGCAAATACCGACTTGGCTGTGGTTGAATTTGATGAAAAGGGAAAAATCATCAACATAAGAACTGATTTTTCCTACCTACCCATGTGGAATAAAAAAGATGAGCTATCCCGAACCCTCTTAGAACTTTTAGGAAAAGATATCGATGAGATCGATGCAGTAAGTATTTCCATGACTGCCGAACTAGCTGATAGTTACCAGAGCAAGAATGAAGGCGTGTTGGATATTTCAGGGATGGTTATAGAAACATTCAACCTTCCAGTTGCCTTTGTTGGTCTTAATGGTATGATGGATTATGAATCAGTTCAAAAAAATCCCCAGGAACTGGCTGCCGCTAACTGGATTGCCACCGCACCACTAGCAGCCTTCATGGCCCCTGATTGTATATTCATCGATACTGGAAGTACCACCACCGATATAATTCCCATTAAAAATGGTAATGAATGTGCCAAGGGAAGAACTGATCTGGAGAGGCTGGCAACTGGGGAACTGGTATACACCGGGACTCTCCGTACTAACGTGGCCACTCTGGTGGATAAAGTACCATTAAAAGGTGAAATGGTGCGCATTGCCTCGGAAATTTTCGCAGTAACTGCCGATGTTCATTTGGTCCTGGGAAACATCACCATGGAAGACTACACCTCCGAAACCCCTGATGGGGAGGATAAATCCCGGGAAAATTCACTTTTAAGACTAGCACGGGTGGTATGTGGAGATCTGGATCTGTTGAGTCCGGATGATGTGGAGGAAATTGCCAGGTTCATCTACCAGAAACAGGTGGAACAGGTGGCTGAAGCCCTTGAAGAAGTCAGTGGCCGAGAAAATATTGAACTTGTAATTGCCACGGGATTGGGAATGAACATCATTGGATGTGAAGCTGCAAAACTCCTGGGTCTTGAGGTTAGAACCATGGAAGAAATCCTCAGCAAGGAGGATTGTGTAGTGGCACCAGCAGTGGGAACTGCTATTCTAATGGAAAAGTTTCTAGAAAGAGGAAAATAAATCATATACTACTAAAATATAAACCTAAATCAATTATAGGGTTTTTATCGGAAGATATTGGGTAAATTAGCATTAAATAAGGAATATGGATTTGCATCACATGACAACATATAAATCTGATTAAATAGGGAATCATAATTCTATGAAAAAGAGTTGGATAATCTTGGTTATAATCCTGGGGATTGTAGCAATATTCTTATTTGCTAACTCCAGTCAACACTCCATTTTAGGTTCTGATCAGCAGGGATACGTTACCAGAGAAGTTTATTCCCATTATGGGAATCCTGCTGCAAAGATTGCAGTGGTGACGGGTATGCATCCCCGGGAGGATCTCTCAACCAACCTGGTGCCCCATGTGGTGAAACTTTTCGCTCTCCTGAATAACGTGGAGATGGTTGATTATCATGTTACGGTAACTGATCAGGCCCAGGACTTTGATATTGGCCGTAGTAATGGACAGGACCTGGTTGAAAAATATGCCATTCCAGATATTAAAAAATCAGATTACCAGCTGGTGATCATTGCCCATGACCATGAACAGGGCTATGGTGAAGGGTACTACATTGCCACCCCCACTCATGACTCCAAATCAGTCACCCTTGGTAAGGCAGTTCACCAGTTACTCCCTCAATTCAATTATTATCCGGGTTCATCCAGTACCCGTGAGAAGAGTAG
>CAZWUL010000058.1:0-6616 GCA_964636625.1 uncultured Atribacterota bacterium
GGTATAAAAAATTATTTTTAAGCATATCTTGAATTTTTTATATTTTTTAAGAATATATATTTATTAATTTGTATGATTATATAAAAATAGAAAGGGTAATTAGGTGTTATTAAATGAAATTTTCTTTTCTAACTTATCTTTTTTATAGGTATCCATTAGAGTACTGTTTTGAAATAGCTAAAAGGTATGGATTTGAAGGTATAGAAATTTGGGGAGGAAGACCACATGCCTATGCTTATGATTTAAATAACCATAGAATAGATGATATTAATAAATGGAAAAATAAGTATAATTTGGAAGTATCAATGTTTACGCCCGAAGTCTTAGCATATCCTTACAGTTTAACCTCTAGACTAGAAGAAGAACGGAGGGATACAGTTGATTATTTATTAAAAAGTGTAGAGGTTACAGCATTGATTGGAGCAAATAAAATGCAGGTAGTAGCTGATCATCCAGGCTATCATAGAAGTCACAAGGAGGTGTGGAATAATTTAATTGAGAATCTAAAGAGAATTTGCGATAAAGCGGAGGAGATGAATGTTGAAATCGTTATAGAAGCATTCACTCCATCAGAAGGTAATCTTATTACAAAAGCCGAAGATCTTTACAGGCTTTTAGAAGAAATGGAAAGCACATCGTTAAAAGCAATGATCGATGTTGTTCCACCTGTAGTTGCAAACGAACCATTTTCTGAATATTTTAATAGATTAAAAGATAAAATAGCTTATATACATTTTTCCAATAGTGATGGTGTTACTGAACAACATATATTATTAGATGACCCCAAGGGTGTTATTCCAGCTAAGGAAATGTTTAGTATTTTTAAAAATTACGGATACAATGGGTGGTGTTCACTTGAACTACTAGTGCCTTATTTTAAGGATCCAGAGTTATACCTTTTACAGACAGTAAATCTTGTTAATAAAATATGCAATGAAATAGGAATAGCTCGAAATTAATCAAGCGGGAATTCCCCGCCTGTAAAGGTGGGGATGAAAGCAATTTCCCAATATATCGGGACAGAAGTTAGTCTGTAAAAGTGAGTACCACGTCTGTAAAGGCGTGGGAGTCTATTAAATAATATTTAAATAATCTGAAATACCTTAGAACTAATTTTTTATTATACAATATAAAAAGGAGGAAAATATTTATATGAATAAAAATACATGGGAATTCATTGCAAATATAGTTAAAGAACAAGGAGTTGATTATGTTTTTGGAATTGGCGATACTGATTTAAACCTTTATGCTGATCAAATAAAGGGCTTAAATGCAATAAATTTAAGATATGAAGGCTCTGCACCTTTTATGGCGATGACTTATTCCCGAATAACTGGAAAAGCAGGAGTTTGTAGTGGTAGTTCTGGACCTGGAGTAGCTAATCTAGTTCCTGGTGTATTAGAAGCTTACTCAGGATGTGTGCCATTAGTAGTATTTGGACAGACAGTAGACCAGAAGACAGAAGGGATGGGTGAATTTCAAGAATGTGATCAAAGAAAAATGATGGAACCAATTACTAAATGGAGTGTGCGGATACCATATGTAGAAAAAATACCTTGGTATCTTGAAAGAGCATTTTCCATAGCAATAAATGGTCAACCAGGCCCAGTATTTATTGAGATGCCAACAGATATAGGAGGAAAAGTAACCAGTAGTATTACTGTTAATCCAGAATCCCTACCGGAATTTAATCCAACTCAAAAAATCAGAGTCGCAGGTGATCCAGAATTAATTAAAAAAGCCAGTGATTTAATATTATCAGCTAAACACCCTGTTTTAATATCGGGGAATGGCACTATTTTATCAGAAGCTAACAATGAATTAAAAGATTTTTTGGAATTATTAGGAATACCTTTTTTAACAACGCCTGGAGGAAGAGGGATAATTTCAGAGGAACACCCACTCGCATTAGGTGTTAATGGATTATATAGAACAGAAGTTGCTAAAAACTACTACAATAAATCAGATCTTGTAATTTCTCTGGGAAGTAGAAATGAAAGTTTTCAGACACATGGTTGGACTGATTTTCCAAAAAATGCAAGATTTTTACAAATAGATATTTCTCCTTTCGAGATTGGAAGAAATTGGAAGCCTGATGTTTCAGTTTTAGGAGATGTCAAGCTGGTATTAACACAGCTTATTTCAGTGATTAAAAAGCAGGTTCAATTAAAACAAACTTATAGAGAAATAGAAAGAGTAAAGAAATTAATTCAAGATAAAGAAAGCTATGAATTTCAAATTGATCAAGAGTGTTTAACAGCAGAAATTCCAATTCCTGCAAAACGTATTGTACATGAAATAAGTCAAATATTTGGGGAAGATACTATTTTAGTAAATGAAAATGGTTCACAAGATACCTGGTCTTATTGTTACCCATATTATAAGATCCAAAAAGGCTCAATATGTGTTCCTGTTGCAGAACAGACTTGTATGGGTATGGGAGTTGTTGGAGTAATTGCAGCAAAAATATTAATGCAAAATAAAAAAGCAGTTTGTATAACTGGAGATGGTGCATTTCAGATGTATATGAAAGAACTACCTACTGCAGCACAATACAAAGTTGGTTGTACATGGGCAATTTTGAATAATTCAGCTTTTGGTTGGGTTAAATACAATCAAAACAAATTTACAGGCAGAGATACGGCTACATTTAAGGTCAATCCAGATTTTGTAAAATTAGCTGAAGCATGTGGGTGTTACGGTCAAAAAATTGAAAAACCATCTGACATAAAACCTGCAATTGAAAAAGCTTTAGAGCTTAATAAAAAAGGAATTCCAGTTGTGCTTGATTTTACTACTGGCCTTGATTTATCACACTTTGATAAATCTATATAAATCATTTTAAATAGATAGTGAAAAAAGTGTATATTACATACTTTGACAAATTTTATATATAACGATTTTTATTATTTCTTTTTAATTATTGCCAGAAAATCTTATGGTTAGGAATAATATTTATTATCCCTAACCATAAGATTCCTTAATTATAAAGCTCTGATAGCAATAGGTTATTCTAGATTATCTTGTAGCAAATTGTAAGATAAAATTAATTTTATGTATTGAAAAATTTATTTATTATAAAAAAATACTTTATTTTTATAGCTTCTACTAATTCTATATTAATATAATTATTTTTTAAACTTATGAATAAGGAGAAAAAAATGAATCAACTTTTTTATTCATATGATAGACAATTAAGAATTAAATTAAACGATTCCACCTTTAAATATGAAGAAATTGATCAAGATGTTTTAAAAAAGTACATAGGTGGAGTAGGGTATGCATCTAAGCTACTTTATGAAGAACTTAAAAAAGGAGTGGATCCCTTAAGTTCAGATAATAAATTAATCTTTGCCACAGGACCTTTAACTTCTTCTCGTATCCCAGGTGGTGGAAGTATTGAGATTTGTTTTAAATCTCCATTGACTAATGGCTGGGGTGAGGCCAGATGTGGAGGCGATTTTGGACCTGACCTAAAAAAAGCAGGATATGATTATGTGATTTTTGAAGGAAAATCACCAAAACCGATTTATATATATATTAATGATGATAAGATTGAATTTAAAGATGCAAAACATCTTCTAGGTAAAATGGTTTCAGAAAAAACAGCAATTATTCGAAGAGAACTAAATGATAATGATATTTCTGTTATGTGTATAGGAATTGCAGGTGAAAATCTAGTAAAAATAGCCTCAGTCATGTTTGAAGCAAGAGCTGCTGGCAGATGTGGTGCTGGAGCAGTAATGGGTTCTAAAAACCTTATTGCCGTTGCTGTAAAAGGCTCAGGAAAACAAGAAATAAAAGATACAGATAGTTTTAAGGATGTACTTAAAGAAGTAAGAAATGTATTAAAAGAGAGTGATACTGCAAAAGGTTTTCGAGAATTCGGTACCATAGGAGATATGCCAGGAGTTGATGCTGCGGGGGATTGGCCTACTAAAAACTGGCAATCTAACAACTGGGGTAAAGGTCAAGAGATTTTTAACTATTATGATAAAAATAATTTTATTACCAATAAAATGTGTTATAAGGGCTGTCCTATTGCTTGTGGCAGAGTAGCTCAAGTAAAAGAAGGCAAATACCGAACACCAAAACATGAAGGAGCAGAATACGAATCTGTTAGTGCTTTTACCGCTTTTGTACTAAACGAGGATGTAGATGCAGCAATCCATAGCGGTTATTTATGTAATGAGTTTGGGATTGACACTATCTCGGCCGGTGCTGTTATTGCCTTTGCAATGGAGTGCTATGATAATAAACTGATTTCATCAAAAGAAACAGAAGGATTGGATTTATCCTGGGGTAATGCTGAAGTATTACCAGTTTTAGTAGAAAAGATTTCTAAAAGAGAGGGAATAGGTAATATCTTAGCAGAAGGAGTGATGAGAGCCTCAAAACAGATAGGGTCAAAGGCAGAAAAGTATGCTATTCACTGTAAAGGACTTGAGGGACCGGCTCACGATCCACGTTCAGGCAAGTTGCTTGCTGTAACCTATGGTACTGGAAATAGGGGTATGTGTCATATTCATCCTCTCGAGGGAATGGCTTATGATTCTGGTAAAATGGACTGGGGAATGATTCCCTATGGTGTCCCAGATCCTAACCAACTTGATCGTTGGGATGAAAAGGGAAAAGGGAAAATAACAAAAATATTACAAGATGGGTTAATTATGCCAGATGTTTTGGGTGTTTGCAAATTCTTTATGTATGCTGGCCTTACGTTAGAGCATTATGCAAAAATTCTTTCTGCTTTAACCGGATGGCAGATAAATGGGAAAGATCTCTTAAAAGTTGGAGAAAGAATTAATAATCTGCAAAGATTGTTTAATATCCGAGAAGGATTCAGTAAAAAAGATGATTTTATACCAGAAAGAGCTAAGCAAAGACCACTCTTCGGATTATACCAAAATGAAGAAAGATGTGTTATAAAGCATTATGAGGAAATGCTATTTGAATATTACAAGGCTAGAGGCTGGGATTTAGAAACGGGGATGCCCACAAAAAAGAAATTATTAGAGCTTGAACTAGTAGAAATGTAATTATCTTAGTAAATAATAAATTATTTTATGTTTTTCAAATACTAATTAAATAGCTAATCCCCAACTGTAAAATTGGGGATTAGCATAAGTTTCTGTATCTTTAGTTCTTCTTTTAATATTACATAAATGTATAGTTATCGAATTCAATTTTTGCTATATAGCTTTTTATTAAGATTACTTGAGGTATTATCTTAATAACTACTTTTTTTGAGAAATAGCTTATTGTTAAAAATAAAGAACAAATACTAACTTAAAAATTGTCCTATTAATAAGGGGCATTACAACCATAAAAACACTAAATATAATTTTTAAATTGGGAATATTATATGATAAAAGTGAAAGTAGAAGTTTACACAGTTTTAAAAAAATATGCTGAGGACAAAATAGGGGATAACAACATAGTTTTATTAAAAAGTAGAATTACTTTAGAAGGATTAGCTAGATACCTTAATATACCAGAAAAGCTTGGTCTAATATTTTTAGTAAACAATTCTCCAAAGGATAAAAAATATAGATTATTCGAAGGAGATGAAGTAAAAATCTTTTCCATTATTTGTGGTGGCTAGTTTATTTTATTAAACTAGAAAAAAAGATTATATAATAATAAAAAAATATCTTACTTGCTCTCAAGCTTTTAACGCAACAACTTTGGTAAATGCCTCATAAGGTGTTTCCCAGTTTAGCACCCGTCTGGGACGACCATTCAGCATATCCTGTACTTTGTTGATTTTATAATTCGATACCTTGTTAAAGTCAGTCCCTTTCGGGAAGAACTGTCTGACCAGGCCATTGAAATTCTCATTCGCCCCTCGCTCCCAAGGACATCCTTTGTGTGCAAAGTAAACCCGAATTTTGGTGTCTCTAGCCAAAATAGTATGTTCGGACATTTCGCGTCCCTGATCATAGGTCAGAGATAGCCGCGCATGCTGCGGCAACCGTTTTAGCTTGCGGGCAAATTTCTTTCTGATCTCCTTAACACTTTTTCCGCGCAATCTGATTAAAATTCCAAGACGGCTTGTACGTTCAGTTAAGGTACCCAATGCTGATTGCCGATTACGACCTATCATCAAATCACCCTCCCAGTGCCCGGGAATTATCCGGTCCTCCACCTCCGGCGGACGCTCATCAATACTAACCATATCTTTTAACGGCCTTGCCTTTACTGCATCAGTGCGCTTAGGATAGCGCCTCTTATGGCTGCGTCTGAAACCACGGATCAGTTCTTTCTTTAGCGTCCCTTTTGAAGACATGCACATAGGCATAGATTGCTTCGTGAGAGATACGCATACTCATGTCTAAAGGATACCGTATTTCAATACGTCTGGCAATCTGTTGTGGTGACCAAAAAAGACGTAACTTCTCCTGGACGTATTCTCTTAACCGATTGTTCAAAAAGAGCTTACGCTTACCCAAACGGCGTCTTCTTGCATTACGCTGTGAGACGCTGGGCACGATCTTTGTTATATTTCTGTCCAAAAATTTTGATTATAACTCTTTAAGCAAAGCCAATTCCTTTATTTAAATTATTGATTTTTATTATATTCCATAACTTGCAATTATAGAGCAAAACAAATACT
>CAZWUL010000059.1:0-6589 GCA_964636625.1 uncultured Atribacterota bacterium
CTGGAGAATTTTTAGGAAGAGGATGGATGTGGGATGACCAGAATCCGCTTATTGGGTCTTTTATTATTAAAGGAGAGAGTATAGGAGAACCCAGGATTTCTTATTATAAAAAGATGAGTACAGTCTGGGGTGAAATTTTTCATCGGGAGCTACGAAGACAGGGAGTAAAATTTAACGGAGAGCTTAGACTTGGTAGGCTAGAAGAAAATATTCCCGTTAAATCAATTTTTTATTCTGAAACATTGGAAAAAATATTAGCTTATATGATGAGGATGAGTGACAATCAAAGTGCTGAGGCTGTCTTTCGAACCCTGGCACTGTCAGATGATATTGTTGAAATTTCTACAATTAGTCATTCAATTACTTCTTTTTCAGATATTATCTTTGAGAAATTATTATTTCAATGGGGAGATGATTATATTATAGTAGATGGCTGCGGACTTTCAGAATATAATCTGATTACCCCTGCCCAGGTTGTAAAGGCAATTACCTATCTATATGACCAATATGATACAGAAGTTTTAAAATACTTTGCCAATACCAATGAAAGAGGAACTATTCGGCAAAGATTTCCCTTTCAGGTCTGGGGGAAGACTGGAAGTTTGCCATCTGCTTCGGGATTAGCAGGCATTTTCACGACCAAAAGTAATAGGGATGTGGTTTTTTGTTTGATGGAAAATAATTTTACCGGTGAACAGAACAATCCCAAGACTTTTGAGAACAATATAATAGAATTTATTTACGAGAACTATTGAAAATAAATGGAATTATAGTATTGTTGTTGCAGTTTATTATAATTATTTAAACAATGTATAACAATGTAGTACTGATGAATTTAATTAAAACTATTTTATATTTCCCGTTTTTCTGTTAACATAATGAAAAGCTCAGGTAAGATTGCATGACTAGTAAAACTTTTTAAATTATTTTAATTTATGTAAAAGGAGTTTATCATGTCTAAAGATTATATTCTGGAAAGTGGGAATGCAATGCTTCGCACCCTGGTTTATGCAGTGATTTTACTTCTTTATTTAATTCCAGTGTTAGTAGTTTTTTTACACGGATTTGATGATTTTTTTGAATTTTTTCGTCGAATAGCAGGATTAATTGGAATTATATCTTTATTTTTTGCTATTATACTGAGCTCTCTGGTAAAACAGAGCAAAGTAATATTTGGAGCGACTTACCTCAAAGTTCACCACCTTTTTTCTATAACAGGTTTAATACTAGTTACCTTACACCCAATTATTATGGCAATTGACTTCGGCACCTCTAGAATATTTATCCCTAATTTTAGTTCCTGGAATGCCTTTCTTGCCAATGCTGGTCGGCCTGCTTTATATCTTATTTATATTGCTACTATAGCTGTTATCTTAAGAAAAAACATAAAAAAGTACTGGAGATTTTTTCATAGTCTGCTTTATCCTGCTTTTATATTTGGAGCGATTCATGGTATGCGCCAGGGAAGTGATTTAAGGAATATTTCTCTCTATACTTTATTTGTTATCATGATAACTGCAGTAATTGTCAATTTTATTTATAAAAGATACCAGCTTAATTTTAGAAAATAATGACAACCATATATAAATCCTGTTTAATTAAGGTAGATAAGAAGCAAGTAAAAAGATTTTAATAAATGGTATAGTATTATTTTTGGAAATTAACAAGGGGATTGTAAATGCCGATAAATAACCCTATTTATTTACTGCTTATTATTCCAATATTTTTGGGTTGGTTTGCCCAGTGGCGAGTTCGCCAGAGTTATCACAAGTATCTAAAGGTATCTAATAAAATAGGAATTAAGGGAGGGGAGGCAGCTAAAAGCCTTCTTTCTTACCATGGGTTAAATATGCCTGTTTTACTGACCAAAAGACCAATGCTGAATTATTATAATCCACAGGACAAAACATTACACCTTTCTGAACAGATTGCTGAATATAATTCCATTACTTCTATAAGTATTGTTGCCCACGAAGTAGAGCACGCTGTTCAGGATAAACAGGGCTGTAAATTTATGGTCCTGCGGAATAAAATGGCACAATCTTTAGCATTTATGGGTCAATTTAGTCCCCTGATTTTTATGTGGGGGATATTTTTCAGGAATGCACTTTTTATATACCTGGGTATCATCCTGTTGTTCGGGATGGTTATTTTTGCTTTAATATCATTACCAATTGAGTTGAATGCCAGTAAAAAAGCTTTACAGACACTTAAAAAAATAAATATTGCAGATGAAGAAGAAATTGAAATGGTTGCTACTGTATTACGTCATGCTGCCTTGACTTATTTTATTGGAGCAGGACAAAGAATAGCAACTTTTTTATTTATAGTTATGCTACTATATATAGCACACCAAATATAGTAAATTATCAGGAATACAATTATAAATTTAAAACAAAGATATTTTTCCAAAAAGCCTTTAATAGTGAATTTAGATATAGTAAAATAAATTAAACAAAATACTCTCAAAATATTTCTACAATAATTAAGAAACAGATAGGGAAATCAAAAAGAAAGGATACCAATGATAAAAGTCATAAAGCGCAATAATACTGTTCAGTACTTTGACCAGAATAAGATTATAAATGCTATTACTCAGGCTATGCGAGAAACAATCAAGGGAGTAGATCAAGACCTAGCTTACTCCATTGCCCAAAAAATTGAAAAAGATTTAAAGGAATATCGAGATAATGTAACAGTTTCCGATATCCAGGAACGGGTTGAAACAGAGCTAATGAATAGTGAGAGAAAGGATGTTGCGAAATCTTATATTCTATATCGGGAACAGCGTGATAAGTTAAGAGAAATTTCCTCAAAAAATCACAAACTTTTAACAGACGAATTTATCAGTAAATATAAGCATCTTCCTAACCCATTTCCTACTCAGTTAGGTCAGTTTGTATATTATCGGACTTATTCCAGATGGCTTCCTCTGGAAAAAAGGAGAGAATACTGGTGGGAAACAGTAAGAAGAGCGGTTGAATTTAATTGTAACCTGGTGATGACCAGTCAGAGTGAAGCAGAAAAACTTTATGATAATATTTTTCATCTCAGACAATTTTTGGCAGGGAGAACACTCTGGACCGGAGGGAGTGAAGTTAGTTCCAAATACCCTATGGCAAACTTCAATTGCAGTTTTACAGTACTGGATAAATTTAGTATTTTCAAGGAGTTATTTTACCTATTAATGATTGGTTCCGGAGTAGGTGTGAGGGTTCTAAAATCTGATGTGAAAAAATTGCCCAAAGTAAGAACAAATATTAAAATCATTCACGAAGCATATTCCCCTGTTCCCAGGGAGAAAAGAGAAGATTTAACCAGTATTTTTTTTGAAAAAGAGACTGCTCATATTGTAGTAGGAGATAGCAAAGAAGGTTGGGTACAATCTTTAGACTATTATATGAGTATTATATCTAATAAGGAATTCCGGGAAATTAACACAGTTATCTTTAATTATAATAATGTCAGGCCTAAAGGGGAAAAACTAAAAACATTTGGGGGTACTGCTTCTGGCTATGAAAGTTTGAAAAAAATGTTCACCAAGATTGATAAGGTTGTGAAAAATGAATGTTTTGGTATTTTTAAAAAATTAAGACCTGTTGATTGTATGGATATTGCTAACATTATTGGACAAAATGTGGTAGTTGGTGGTGTTAGGAGAACCAGTGAGGTAATACTATTTGATAGGGATGATCAGGATATTTTAAATGCCAAAAATAGTCTATATGAACAAATTGACGGTAAATGGGTGAAGAATGAAGAGATTGATTTTAGAGAGATGAGCAATAATAGTATTTTTTATACCTCTAAACCTTCCAGAGAACAGCTTTCCTGGCATGTTAAGCAGATGAGATATAGCGGAGAACCGGGTTTTATGAATGCTGAAGCAGCTGCTAAAAGAAGACCTAATTTAGAAGGTGCAAACCCTTGTATGGAAGTTTTATTAGACAGGGAACAGATGTGCAATCTAACTACTGTGAATGTTATGAGGTTTGTCAGTGATGGAAAATTAGCTGAAAAAGACTTATTTGAAGCACAACGCCTTTCTGTTCGGGCAGCTTTTAGAATGACTTTCCTGGATTTAGAGTTGGATCAATGGGACATTAAACATAAAAGAGATAGATTAGTCGGTTGCGGTTTGTCCGGATGGCAAGATATGGTGAACGCTACTGGTATCTCTCCAGAAGAACAATCTAAATTAAGAAAGAAATTAAGAGATATTGCCCGCAAGGAAGCTGAATCTTATGCTCAAAAATTGGGTGTTAACCCTCCTATTTTAGTTACCACGGTTAAACCGGATGGTAATATAGTCCAATTGCCATCTGTCTCAAGCGGTGTTCATTATTCCCATGCACCATATTATATCAGGAGGGTTCGGATTAATGCTTCTGATCCGTTGCTTAAAGTTTGCGAGGAACTAGGATATGATATAAGACCGGAGAACGGACAAACTGAAGAAAACTGTCGGACAAAAGTTATTTCTTTCCCATGTAGCGCTCCGGAAGGAAAAACAAAAAATGATGTTTCAGCTATAGAGCAACTAGAAAATTATCGGGCTTTTCAAAAAGAATATACAGATCACAATACCTCAATAACTGTTCATGTAAGAAACAATGAATGGGAAGAAGTTGAGGAGTGGCTATGGAATAATTGGGACGATATTGTTGCAGTCAGCTTTGTATCACTAGATGATAGTTTCTATGCTCAAATGCCTTATGAAGCGATCAGCAAAAAGGAATATGAAAAGAGAGTAAAGGAAATGGTACATTTTATTCCTTCTCTTATTTCAAAATATGAAAAAGATGAAATGGTAATTGATCCGGGAGATGAATCTTGCTCGAACGGTGTTTGCCCGATTAGATGACTATTTAGTAAATTCATTTAACCATGTAAAACCACAAGAAAAAATCAAACCTCTTTTAGAGGTTTTTAAAGTCACCCAATTTGCGGGTGCGATATTTCTTTTTACAATATGTAAAAAAGGAAAAGAGGAGGTCTAAAAAATGGAAAGTGTGTATAAAATTATTGAAATAGTAGGTACCAGCGAAAAATCATGGGAGGACGCAACAAAAAAAGCCCTGGAGACAGCTTCTAAATCCATTCAGGATATCAGGGTAGCAGAAGTTAAAAAGCTTGATATAAAAATCAATGAAGATGGAAGCAAGGTTTTTCGAGTTAGATTAAATGTTTCATTTAAGTATAGAGGTTAGTTAGACTTTTAACATTATCTAATTGCTTTAACAACATTTAAAGGGGCGAGAACTGGATTAATTTATTCTTGAAATAATAATTAAATCAGTCTTGCTCCTTTTGTTTGTCAAAAATGCATAGAGCATCAGGATTATTCCAAAAGTGATAGCCATATCGGCTATGTTTAGTATTCCGGTTCGAAGGTTTCCTATTCCAAAATTGAGAAAATCTATCACTATACCTCCGTAAATAATTCGGTCAATAAGATTACTCAAACCACCACTTATTATCAGTGAGATTCCTATAGAGGATGATTTTGACAGGGATTTTGAAAACAGGTAATACAGGGATAATATAAGCAGTGATATGGCGACTGCTACAGTAAAAATCCAGAACCGCCATTCATCCGGTAACGATGAGCCCATACCCAGGAAGGCTCCCTCATTATTTGCAAGTTGTATCCTGATTATATCCCCGAACAGAGTAATTACTGAGCCGGACTCTAGTAATTGCTTCGCCACAAACTTTGTAAGCTGGTCACAGCCTATAGAAATAAGGGATATCAATAATAATATAAAAAATCTATTAAATTTTCTTTCCATCAAAACTATCTCTTCTTGAATATTGACTCAATTGCCGTTTGTTTATACTATCATAGTTTTTAAAATCAGTAAAAACAAATTCTTCAATTAGTTTTTTGGCTATTGGTATAACCTGGAAATCAGGTAAGATAAAAGAGGATACCTAAAAAGTGAGAAATACTTCCACCAAGGACAAAAAGGTGCCAGATAGTGTGGTGATAGGGTATTTTAGGTGTAAAAAAGAAGAATATTCCCAGCAAATAAAATAATCCTCCCGCGATAATCCACAGTAACATATTTATGGGTATGCTCATAAGCAGCGGTTTAATTGCGGCAAGAATTAATAATCCCATTACAATATAGAGTATTACTGAAATAACCTGAGTTTTTTTAAAAAAGAAAGCCTTCATAGATATGCCTATTAGTGCAATACCCCACACTAATCCAAAAAGAGTCCACCCCCACGAACCGCGTAATGAAATGAGTGTAATTGGTGTATAGGAACCGGCAATCAAAAGGTATATTGCCGAATGATCAAATACCTGAAAAGTCCTTTTTATTTTAGTCTCTGGCAATCCGTGGTAAATAGTGGAGGCAAGATACAAAGTTATCAGGGTTGTTCCATAGATAGTAAAACTTATTATTTGCCAGATATTGCCTTTTGTAATAGCTATAAAAAGAAGAACTATGAAGCCAGCAACACTTAATATTGTTCCGATTCCATGAGTAATCGTATTAGCTTTTTCCTGATAAGCCATGTTTGTGGCTGCAATGGAAGCATTTTTTGTTGCATTATTTACCAGGGTATCTATGAAATA